>DMQW01000111.1:523-971 GCA_003455565.1 Limisphaerales bacterium | reverse complement strand
GCAGGCACAGGCGTTCCTGCACTTGCAGACAGGCCGCGCACGCGCTGCTTTTCTGCGACATCAAGGCGCAGAGGGCGTTCTCATTGCGCTTGCCGTGATGCGGCAGTTGCCACGTCTCGACCGGCTGGAGGGCGACGGGCAGGCCGGTGATGTCGCCGAACGCGCGTTCGTAATCGCGATAGATGCGCGAGTTGACGAGGGCGTCCACCAGCGTGCGGTTGCCATTGCCGCTGCCATTTTCGGCGGGCGTGGCGTTGAAAGGGTTGGGACGGAAAGTTTCAGCCGAGCCGTTCGTCGCGGTTTCTGGTTTGACAAAAATTGTTCGCATGAGGCCAATTTAAGCTCGCACGGCGTCGGCTTCAATTTATTTTTTCACATAACCATTCGCCCGGAACCAGCGGACGGCATCGGCGAAGGCTTGTTGCGGCGGGGGCTGGGGGAGGCCGAT
>DMQW01000111.1:0-184 GCA_003455565.1 Limisphaerales bacterium | reverse complement strand
GGTGCCCGCGGCGCTTGGCGGGTGAAGAAGGCGATGTATTCGCTGATCTCGGCCACGCGCACGGCCAGCCAGTAGGGAATTTTTATCGTGGGCGACGGGATGCTGGTGAGTTCCTGAAGCGCGACGAGGGTTTGCTGCATCGTCCAATTGCCTGCTTGGTTGCCCAAAATATAACGGTCGCCGA
>DMQW01000172.1 GCA_003455565.1 Limisphaerales bacterium | reverse complement strand
TATCTCGACCAGGCGGAAGCGCATCTCGCCGCCGGCTGGCGTTACACCAACACTTTGCCGTTCGGACAATTCCGCCTGCGCCTCGCGTGTGCGTGGCCGGTTTTGATCGGCGGACGGACGATTGAAAAACTGCGCGCGGCGAACTTGATCGAATTGCAGCCGCGCGTGAAAGTTTCGCGCGGCGAGGTGCGCGGGATTTTATTTCGTTCGCTGCTGGCGTGTCTGCTGCCGTTCGCCTGGCGGAAATTGTATGCGCCCGCCGGAAAAGCGGTTGCGTCCGGCAACGAATTGGCGTAATAAAGCGTCATGCAAACCTCTAAAATTTCCATTCTCGTTTGCGCGCTTGCTGTCGGCACCGCCTTCGTAGTTCAAGCCGCTGATAATCCCGCGCAGGCGGCCGCCCGCGCCGCCGTGGCGGAAGAACCGGTCGTGATGACGCCGGTAAATGGCGAGGCCAAAGCCGCCAAAGCTGCTGCCAAAGCCAAGGTCAAACAAGACGCTGCGCAGGCCGCCGCCGAGGCGAAAGCTCAAAAAGAAGCGGCAAAAAAAGCCGCTACCAAGGCGAAAAAAGAAAACAAGAAGTCTGCTGTAGCCGCGTCGGCGGCATCGGAAATGAAGCCGATTGTGGCCCCCGCTTCGCCCATCGCTGCCGCCAAGGAACAGCGGTTGCAGGCATTGCTGGTGAAATACAAGGCCGACCAGGTTTCACCCGAAGAATACCAGCGGGAGCGCGCGGCGATTCTGGCCGAGCCTTAAAATTTTCTTTTCACCCCCCCCGCCGGAGTTTTCTCCGGCGGGTTTTTTATTTCCAAACCTTGAACTTTGAAGGCTGAACCCTAAACTGGACGGCCATGCACGATTTTCGTTTTGTCGGAAACAAGTTGTTCTGCGAAGGCGTGAGCGTCGGGTCGCTCGCCAAAAAATTCGGCACGCCGCTTTACGTTTATTCGCAGCACACGCTGACGGATCATTTTCAGAAGCTCGACCGCGCGCTCGCGCCGCTCGACCACCTGGTTTGTTTCGCGATGAAGTCGAACTCGAACCTCTCGGTGCTGCGCGTGCTGGCGAACCTCGGCAGCGGTTTTGACATCGTGAGCGCGGGCGAATTGCAGCGCGTCATCGCAGCGGGCGGCGATCCGTGCAAATGCGTTTTCGCCGGCGTGGGCAAGACCGTGGCGGAAATTGAATTCGCGTTGAAAGCCGGTGTTTATTCCTTCAACGTGGAAAGCGAACCGGAATTGCAGCGCATCAACCAGGTCGCCGCAAAGCTGAAAAAAATCGCGCCCATCGCCGTGCGCATTAACCCGAATGTCGCCGCGAAAACGCACGCGAAAATCACCACCGGCACCTACGAAAACAAATTCGGCATCGCGTTCGAGGAAATCGAAGGCGTCTATGCCCGCGCCGCAAAATTGAAAAATCTCCGGCTGCGCGGCGTGCAGATGCACATCGGCTCGCAGATCACGGAGACGACGCCGTTCGAGCTGGCGGTGAAAAAAGTTTTGCCGCTCGTGACGAGGCTGAAGGCGAAATACGCGCTGGAATTTTTCAGCATCGGCGGCGGGCTGGGCATCGTCTACGACCCGATGCTGGCAAGCGGCGATCCGGCCTGGTGGCAAACGGCGGCGGCCAAAAACATTTTGACGCCGCAAAAATATGCCGACCGGCTCATGCCGCTGCTCAAGCCGCCCGGCCTGAAAATTCTGCTCGAACCAGGGCGTTTCATTTCCGGCAACGCGGGCATTTTGGTTACGCGCGTGGAATATGTGAAGCGCACAGGCAAAAAGAATTTTGTCATCGTGGACGCCGCGATGAATGACCTGATCCGCCCGGCGTTCTACGACGCCTATCACGAAATCGTTCCGCTCACGAAAAAAGGCGGCGCGACACTCAAGTCCGACGTGGTCGGGCCGATTTGCGAATCTAGTGACTCTTTTTGCAAAGACCGGCCGCTGCCGAAAGTTGGCGAGGGTGATCATCTCGCGCTCTTGAGCGCGGGCGCCTACGGTTTCGTGATGGCGTCCACTTACAACGCGCGTCCGCTGGCGGCGGAAGTTTTGGTGAACGGCAAAAAATTTGCCGTGTGCCGCGAACGTCAGCCGGTAAAAGAAATTTGGGCGGGCGAAAAAGTTGTGGCATGGTTGAAGTAAATTTGTGAGTAAAGACTTTTCCATAGCGGCCTACTGGTCGGACGGCATGGACGAAGACGGCCTGGCGGACTGGGCGCGGCGGTTGCGCGCGCGGCTGCCCGCGCCGGAGGTTTCGCTGGGACTCGTGTTCCTGTCGCCGAAATTTTTTCCGCACGCGCAGCCGGTTTTGGAGATTCTCCGGGTTCACGCACGGATTCCTTTGCTGGCGGGCTGTTCCAGCACCGGGCTGGTTGCCAATGCGGAAGAAATTGAAAACGCCGGCGGACTCGTGCTCGCGCTGTATTCCCTGCCGGGCGCAAAATTGAAGGGTGTCCGTTTCACGCAGGAAAACATCGCGTCGGCGGGCGCTGAACATTACTGGCCGGTTGAAACCGGCGTCGCAAAAAAGGACGTGAACGGCTGGCTGGCATTCGTTGATCCGTTCCATCTCGACTCGGAAAGCTGGTTGACTTCGTGGAACGAAAGTTATGCCGCAGTGCCGGTCTATGGCGGACTCGCCAGCGGCAATTTTCACGAACAGCTCACGCAGGTTTATCTGGACGGCGAAGTTTTTGAAGACGGCGGCGTGGCCATTGCGGTGGGCGGCGAAGTGGCGCTGGCCGGCGTGGTTTCGCAGGGCTGCACGCCCATCGGCGAGGCGTGGACGTTGACGCGCGTCGAGCAGAACCTCATCCGCCATATCGGCAATCGGCCCGCCTACGCCGTGCTGTCTGAGACGGTGCAAAAAATGTCGCTGGAAGACCAGCGCAAGGCGCAGGGCAACCTGCACATCGGCCTCGTGGTGAACGAGTATCTCGAAGATTTTCAGCGCGGCGATTTTCTGATCCGCAACCTGATCGCCGTCGACCCGAATTCCGGCGTGCTGGCCGTCGGCGCGCTGCCGCGTATGGGCCAGACGATCCAATTTCAACGGCGTGACGCGGCGGCCGCATCCGAGGACCTGAGTGCGCTGCTTGCCCGCACCAAGAAAAATCTAGCCGGAGCCACGGTCTATGGCGGCTGTCTTTTTTGCTGCAACGGGCGCGGGAAAAATCTTTTCGGCCGCCCCAGCCACGATGCCGAACTGGTGCAGGCGCATTTCGGCCCGACCGGTCTCGCCGGATTTTTCTGCAACGGCGAAATCGGCCCCGTCGGCCAGAAAAATTTTCTGCACGGCTGCACGGCCTCGCTCGCGCTGTTCGTGAAAAAGTAAAAGCGAAGTTCGCCATTGCATTTGCCCGCCCAGCGGCCATCCTGAATCGCAATTAAATCATGTCTGTGCCTGACGAAAACTCAAATTTAAACCCGGCGGCAGCGGCGCGGCGTCCTAGCAATCGTCGTCGTGGCCGTCGCGGTGGCCGTGGCCGCCAGCCACGCCCGACACTGAAAAATGCCGCCGCGCCCGCCGCCGGAGAAGCTTCCGCCGCGCCGGAATCAGACGAAACTTCCGCTGCGGACAACAGCGGGAACGAAACTGAAATTTCGTCCGCGACCGACCGGCAACCCGAAGCTCCAGTTGAAAATGCACCGGTCGAAACTACGCGCGGCAAACCCGGTCAGCCGCGCGAAGCTAGGCAATTTTCTACCCGTCCGCCGCCGCCGCGCGTTCAGGAACCGCGTCGCCCGAATCCACGACCACCTTACGTTAAGCCCGCCGATTTCCGGGCCGCCGACATTTCCGCCGTCAGCCAGGCCGTCGAACTTGCCACGCAGATTGCCGAGTCGCTCAAGCAGGTGACGGATCAACTGGACGAGATTCTGGAACTCGTCGAACTCGCCGAACGCCAGAAGCTCGCCGACGAACGTGAGATTGACCAGCTCCGCCGCGCGCTCCGTCGCATTCAGCCGCCCCGCTACAGCCGCGACGAACCTCGCGATTCGCGTGAACCTCGCGACCAGCGTCCGCCTCGCGGCGAGCAAGCGGAAGCGAACGAGCCGGGCGAATTGCGCGAACCTCACGACGACTAGAAAATCTTCCGCGCCATGACTCTCGCGGAAAAACAGGTTGAAATCACCACGCGCCTCGCTGCGCTGAAAAACGGCCAGGACCGCCTCGCGCTGCTCGTCGCCCAGGCCAAAAAAATTCCGCCGCGCCCGCCGGAATTTCGCGCGGACGAAAACCTGATTCCCGGCTGCCTCGCCAGACTGTGGTTCACCGCACAATCCCGCGACGGCCTTTGCTGCTTCGATTGCGATTCTGATTCACTGGTCGTCAAAGCCATCGCCGGCTTGCTCTGCGACTTTTATAGCGGCCACGCGCCCGCCGAAATTCTCGCGCACGACCCGGGTTTTCTCGCCCCGCTCGGCATCACGCAGCATCTCACGCCCAACCGTCGCAACGCCCTTTCAAAAATCTGGGAACGCATTCGGCAACTTGCCGAGGCCAACGTAAAATGAAATTTTTTGACGCGCACAATCATTTGCAAGACGACCGTTTTGGCGGCCGGCAAATGGAATTGCTCGCCGAATGCGAACGCGCCGGCGTTGCGCGCATGGTCGTGAACGGCGCGTGCGAGGCCGACTGGCCGCAGGTGCGCTCGCTCGCCCGGTCGCATCCGCTCGTGCTGCCGAGCTTCGGTTATCATCCGTGGCATCTGCACGAACGCACGCCGGACTGGCAGCACAATCTGGGAAAATTTCTCGACGAAATTCCCAGTGCCGTCGGCGAAATCGGCCTCGACCGCTGGAAACCGGATTTGAATTACGACGGACAGGAAGAAGTTTTTCTCGCGCAACTCGGCATTGCCGTCGAACGCGATCTGCCCGTGAGCATTCACTGTTTGCAGGCTTGGGGACGATTGCACAAATTGCTGCGTGATAATCCGCGTCCGGCGCGCGGCTTCGTGCTGCACAGTTTTGGCGGGCCGGTGGAAATGATTCAGGTATTTGCGAAGCTTGGTGCGTATTTCAGTTTTCCCGGCTATTTTTTACACGAGCGCAAACTCCGCCAGCGCGAAACTTTCAAACAAGTTCCACCCAGCCGTCTGCTCATCGAAACCGACGCGCCAGACCAGCCTTTGCCCGCCGAAAAAAACCGGCATCCGCTCACCGATGCCGGTGGCCAGCCGCTGAATCATCCGGCCAATCTCATCGCCGTTTATGATGGCCTCGCGGATTTTCTGGGCGAAAAAATCGGGTCGCTCGTCGACCGGGTCGAAGAAAATTTCCAACGCGTTTTTGCTGGACTGTAAATTGGGGCAACTGAAGCGAACGGACAAACCGGCAATTTGTTTGAAGAAGAGAGTGGTGCCCACGACAGGACTTGAACCTGAAAACGTGGTTTGATGAACTTTCGCAAACCTTCACTTCAAGCCCATAAAGATTGGCGATTATTCATCATCGCTGTTTTGTCGGCACGAACGCATATACGCTCAAAATGAATTTCATTTGTCAGGATTTGTCAGGAGCTTTCTCGCCCGCCGCATCCAACCGCCAACGCTACGCAACCGAAACAACAGCAATTTGCTACCGGCAATCATCGTTGGCAGAGATATTGGTGTCAATCCCACAACGATGAAGGCGCACACGACCGCGCCAACATCATTTGCTGTCATAGGCCTGTCATAGGCATTTCATTCATACGCGCACCAGCCGCACCGCGCCACTTTTGCTGGAAATCAGCGAGCCAAATTTATCGAGCATCGCTTGCGCGACGGGCGAAATGATTGGCCGGCGGTCGGTCTTGTCGTAACCGGTTTGCGTGCTGCCGACGTTCTGGTATTTCAAACCTTCACCCGGCGGCGACGCCGTGCGGTCAGCAATCAAAAGTTCCCGCGCCATCTCGCACGTCACCTGCACGACGGCCAGCGGGACAATGCTAAACGGCACGAACGGATCGTAAAGCAGCAGGCTGGTGAGGACGGGAATAACCGCCTCCCCCGAGCACACAGCACATCCAGTCGGGCAACCCAGCTTCACCGAGCCGACACTTGCGCTTTAGTCGGGGACAGGCGCGAGCGCCGAACCCACTCCCGACGCCAAGCATCGGCACGGTTCCGCCCGCGCCCGATGACTGACTCGCCATTTTTCGCCCGCTCCATTCACTGCCGCACTCCGCTATACAGATTACGCGGGATGCTTTCGCTCATTCCGACGGTCGCAAACCGGCGAGACAGTCAAAAAACGTCGGGCGCGTCCCGCAGGATTCCAGAGGCCGCGAGACTTCGTCCGGCCAGAAAAAGCATTAGCCCGCGATGCTTCGCACGGGCAAGACATCAGCAATACGGCGCGAGGCTCCGCCTGTCGCCGAGAACAAAGCAATAGCCCGCGAGACTTCGTCCGGGCAAGACGGCGGCATTAGTCGTGAGCACGGCCAGCTTTCGCTGCGCTCCGCTTGCAAAACTGTCTGTCCTCACTCTGAAAACAAAATTAGTCTGACACCACGGCGGTAGGCTGCGGGCAGGTCTGCCGAGCGCGCCCATGCACCCATCGCGTCGCAGCCCACGCCCTACGCTCTGCCGTCGTGGAGTCAGAACAGTTTGGGAACACTTGTCCGGCAGACCCGGCGAGACGAAACGAGCTTTGCGGTGGCGTTGGCATGAGGGAACAGCCGACACTACGCTTCTCACTTCGTTGCGAGGCTGGGTGTCGGCTTTGCTTGCCCGGATAGGAACACAAGAGATGTTATTTCACAAATCCCGGATCAAACCGATACATTTTTGTCGTATATTCGTCAATTTTAGATCTCAACAAGGCTTCATATTTCTCGGTCACAGACACCTTTTTTGTCAATAAACTGAACATTTCGGCATCGAAACTCATACCTTGAATGTTGTCTGCGGAAATATGAATAATATTCTGAATGGTTGTTTTGTTATCTGGATCGTATAAATGTCCGACCTCCAATGCGGAGATAAGGAGACCGCAATGTTGGACGTAATCTGGCCACACATGGTTCACTTTGACGAATTGTTTCACATGATTTCTCGAAATGGAATAGCAAGTCGAGGTCACGCGATTAATCGCATCTGCGCAGTGTTTCCGCAAACCTGGCTTATCTTCTTCCGATGCGAAATTGATTGCGTTGTTAAACGCAGCAAGCATTTTCGTTGTTTTGATGTCCTTAACAGTTGACATCCAACCTATCGCTTCGCCTTTACCGACCCATGCGAGTGTGATTGGGCTTGAGTCGAACTGGCGG
>DMQW01000118.1:2787-3051 GCA_003455565.1 Limisphaerales bacterium | reverse complement strand
GGCCAGTGTCGAGATGCAAATCACGGTTCAACGAAAACACCGACGGCGCGAAGGTCGGAAAATAACCGCCGCTGTCGTCGGAATATTTCCGATATTGCTCCCAGCCGAAACGGGCGAAGCCAACTTCGTTTTTCTTGACCGTCATCGCCACCTTGTAATCGTCCACCAAAGCATGGCCTTCGACCGTCAGCTTCGATTCTTTTCCGATCTTGTCGGTCAGGAAAAAATCCTCCACGCCGCCGTTCCAGCCTTCTTTCACCCAAT
>DMQW01000118.1:0-2528 GCA_003455565.1 Limisphaerales bacterium | reverse complement strand
ATAAGAGACAGGTATAAGAGACAGGCGATAGGCCGAGGCTATACAAAGATTCCGGTGGCACGGTTTCCCACTGCGCACCCTGATCAATCCACGCCCGCAGCAAGGCAATTTGCGCCGGCGTCAGCGGCTCGCCTTTGCCCGGCGGCGGCATTTCCGAATCTTCGACAAGGCGGGCTACAAAATGAATGAGCGGACTTTTGGTGCTGTCACCGGGAATAATGTCCACGCCGTTCTCGCCGCCCTTGAGCGCCGACTCGCGCGTGATCAAACTGAAATGATTCTTGGACCGCTCCGCTCCGTGACATCGAATGCATGTTTGCTCGAAAATCGGTTTGATATCGCGGGCGAAAACAATCTGGTTCGTGGCCGTTGCGGGCAGCTTGCTTTCGTCAATCGTCACCGCCGCCATGGCCGTCAAGTTTGCCAGCATGACCGCTGTCATGGCCGGAAAGATTTTCGACTGGAGCACTGCGCGTTTCATGCGGCTTCAATAGAACAATCGCCGGTCAATGTCCGACCCGTGGACTGCCGTGTGACAACCCGACGCGTAACACCCACCCATCCGCAGTTTGTCCGTGTGATCCTCATGCCCGATGAAGATTTGTCCCGACGCGACGCCCGGGCCGGGCGTCTGCGCGTGGCATTTGAGGCAAAGATTGTTGTCGCGATCCACGAGCAGCTTGGCGTTGATCGAGCCGTGCGGAGAATGGCAGGTCACGCAGCCGTCGCGCATCGCCTCGTGTTCAAAAACATGCGGCTTGGTCTGCTCGCGATGGCATTGCGCGCAGGACTCGTTCAACCGCGCCATCGCCAGACCGCGCGCCGGCTTCATGATGTCCATGCCGTGCGGATCGTGGCACTGGACGCAATTCATCTTGCCTTCAATGACCGGGTGATGCTGCGGCAGGTTAAATTCCGCGTGCGTTTCCAAGTGGCAGGTAAAACAAACCGCCGGGTCTTTGCCGGGATTGATGATAAACTTGCCGCTTCCGCCGCCGACCTGAATATGAAGGCTGCCCGGCCCGTGACAGGATTCGCAGCCGCTCTGCCCGGCCATTTTCGCGCCCTCGAAATGAATCCGTGCGTGCGGACTGGCCGCGAAGGTGCGGACGTAATTCGTGTGACAATAATAGCAGGCTTGATTGCCTACAAATGAAGCCCCCTCGATAATCGGCGGCGACACAACGGTTTGCTCCAATGAAGAACATGAAACCAGAATGAAGCCCAGCGACACGACCACCGTCAGACAAAGCAAACCAATGGCAGCGCGGCGTAAATTCATGCGGTGTTGCGGAGCAGCATATTTGCCAAAGATATTGCAGCAAGGAAAAAATGTCTTTTTTCTTCTTCACACCTTGCGCTCTCGAATCACAGCAAAAATTTCTGCAATCACCTCCGCTTTCGGTTTAACGCCCGCGCAAAATAAAAAAGCCGTGGCCAAGGATTTCCTGATTTGCCTTCGCGCGGCGCGGGCGGGACACCAGACACTTCATGTCTGGCTAATTTCCGGTGTCGCTCCGCGACGGCGCGGCGCGGGATTTGGCTCGACAACCAGAAATGCCAGAGATATGGTCAATCCAGCTACCAGCCTTATGTGGGTTTTTTTGAAATTTTTTATGGATTCAAGTGATTGGGACAAACTTAGAATATGAAACTCAAATATAATTCCACAAAACTGGGGATGCTGATGGCTGCATTCTTATTTACTCAGCGCATGGCAGTAAACGCCCAGTTCACGTTCGCAACGAACAATGGAACCCTCACAATCGTAAGTTACGCCGGCACCCAATCAACGGTGACTATTCCTCGCGAAACCAACGGTATGTCCATCGTTGCCATTGCTAACAACGCATTTTTGGATGATGGCAGCCATGGATTGATAAATATTACAATTCCAAACAGCATAACCAGCATCGGATCGTCTGCGTTTGGAGGGAATGTCTGGCTTTCCAGCGCTACCATTCCAAACAGCGTCACGAACCTTGGTGATAACGCTTTTTCTTACTGTCCCTCCATGACCAGCGCCGTAATTGGCAGCGGAATCAAAAGCCTGAATGGTTTTACTTTTTCACAATGTTACAGTTTGCAGGCAGTCTTTTTTCAAGGGAATGCCCCCTCGGCAGGAAATGAGTTTTACAGTGATAATAATGTCACTGTTTACTATTTGCCCGGCACCACAAATTGGAGTTCGACGTTTGCTGGTCGTCCTGCTGTCCTTTGGAATCCGCAATTTTCTGTCACCGACGGTAGCTTTGGCATCCGAAGTAACCGCTTTGGCTTCAATGTTGTCGGAACCAGCAATATTCCGATTGCGTTGGAAGCCTGCACCAACCTGACCAGCGGTAATTGGCAGCGGCTGCAAACTTGCACATTAACCAACGGTTCCATTTATCTCTTCGACACCAACTGGACAAACAGCAAAGTCCGCTTTTACCGCGTCAGCGCACCGTAATCTTTCAAGCCAAATGCAAGTAGGTTGGCTTGCCGGTTTGTATTAAATAAAAAAAGCGCGGACGGCTTTCGCCGTC
>DMQW01000192.1 GCA_003455565.1 Limisphaerales bacterium | reverse complement strand
GGCTCGCGAGGACGCTCGCCCCACCAGTTCAAAGAATGAAAAAACAAAAAACACTTTGGCGGATTTCCGTCGCCACGACGCTCGAAGCCGAAGATGCCGTCAGCGAAATGCTGGGCACGCTGCTCGGCGCGGCGGCGTCAGCTTATTTTGACGTGGAAGCCCGGACGAGCTGCGTCAGTGTTTTCTCCCAGAAAATTTTGCCGCGCACGATCCGCCCGGAAATTTTTTCCGGCTTGAAGCGGATTGAAAGTTTCGGCCTGAACCTCGGCAGCGGAAAAATCACCATCGCCAAAGTGAAGCGCGAGGACTGGGCGGAATCGTGGAAGCGGCATTTTCATCCGCAGGAAATCGGCGGCGCGCTGCTCGTCAAGCCGAGCTGGAGCAAAAAGCGTCCGCGTAAAAATCAGGCCGTCGTCATTCTTGATCCCGGCTTGAGTTTCGGCACCGGCCAGCATCCGACCACTTCGTTCTGCCTGAACGAAATCGTGCGCTGTAGAAATAATGGAATCCGGCAAACATTTTTGGACATCGGCGCCGGTTCGGGAATTCTCGCCATCGCGGCGGCGAAACTCGGTTACGCGCCGGTTCACGCTTTTGATTTTGATCCCGAAGCCGTGCGCATCGCGCGTGAAAACGCGCGCAAAAACAAGGTTGATGCCAGGCTCAAACCAACGCGCGGCGACGTGACGAAATTGCCGTTGAAACCGGCGCGGCAATACGATCTGGTCTGCGCGAATTTGATTTCCAACCTGCTCATCGCCGAGCGGCGACGGATCGCGAACCGGCTAAAACTTGGCGGCACATTGGTTTTAGCCGGCATTTTGGCGGCGGAATTTGCTGAAGTGGAACGGGCGTTTGCGGATGTGGGATTGAAGCTGGTTGCCAGCCGGGTGGAAAATGAATGGTGTTCTGGTTCTTTTTGTTTTGTCTGAAAATTTTTGAACACTTTGGCGGGGTGTCACGTCTGATAATTTGTAGATTCCATGTGGTTTTTGGAATAA
Organism: Limisphaerales bacterium; assembly: GCA_003455565.1. Classification (GTDB taxonomy): domain Bacteria; phylum Verrucomicrobiota; class Verrucomicrobiia; order Limisphaerales; family UBA11358; genus UBA11358. The sequence goes on along the minus strand of DMQW01000192.1, from coordinate 6,660 downwards.
CAGCGGTTGGCATCATTTACGCTGACTGCTTGATGAAAGGAAAATGCCATGATGAAAACAATCGAAGTAATCGGTGAAGTCATCCGTAATCCGAAGCATCCGTTCCGCAAAGGTGAACACCACTCCAAAAAGTCCCTCAAGAACCGCCACGAACGGCGCAAAATCAAGGAATACCTCCATCTCGGCGACTGGCTTTCTGAGGAAATGGAAATGGCCTGACGGTCACGTCTGGCACCCGGGACAAAGGCCGAAAAATTCGAGCCGATGCGTCACGGCTTTGAAACCGTTGGCGCGCGCAATCCGGTTTTCGATTTCCGACGGAAAACATTCTCCAATCTCCACCACTTCCGCACAACGGGTGCAAACCAGATGGTGGTGATGCCCATCGTCGCCTTCGCCCACAAGTTCAAACCGCGCCGCACCGTCGCCGAAATCAAACCGCTTGACCATCCCTAATTTCTCCAGCAGTTGCATCGCGCGGTAAATGGTCGCCAGATCGCACCCGCCTTTCGGCAAGGAGGCGAAAATTTCCTTGTTGGTCAGCGGATGGGGATGCTGGCGGAGAATTTCCAGAATGGCCGCGCGCGGCCCGGTGATTTTGCACGACTGCTGCCGCAAACGTCCGGTCAGCGCGGACATTTCCTGCCGCTGATGCGAATGTTTGTGCGCGCAATTTTTCATCACGATTCAAAAACCACGCTGGCGATTCCCAAAAGCAGGCCGACGACGACTGCAACCATTTTTCCAACCGGAAAACGGTGATGGTCTTCGCTCTCAAATAAAATTGTCGTCGAGATGTGCATGAAAATGCCGATGACGATGGCCATCAGATAGCGCGAATAAACCGCCAGTCCAGTGTAACTGCTGGTGAACATCCCGATGGGAGCCATGATCGCGAAAAGGCCGAGGCACGCCAAGGCGGAACTTTTTTTCATGCCGCTTTGCAACAGCATCCCGAGCAGCGCGATGGAGATGGGATAATTATGCACGACCACGCTGACGAGCAGAAAATGGTGCGCGGCCGAATCATGCGGGCTGGGAATTCCAGGCGTTTTCCCCAGCGCCAGCGCCTCGACGAACGCGTGGATGCACAGGCCCCCGAGAATGCCAAAGGCCATGCGGCCATGGATTTCATGCGCGTGGCCGTGTTCGATGCCCATCGAAATCGAGTCCATGGCGATTTGCAGGAAAAAGCCGAGCAGGATAAATGCGCCGATGACCAGCGGTTTCAGAACCAGCCCCGGTTCCGGTGCATACAAATCCGGCAGCAGGTGCAGCATCACCAGCGAGAGCAGATACGCGCCGGTGAACGCATTCAGCACTTTGACGCGCCGGGGATCGCTCAAATGCAGCCAGAAAACGGTGGCCGCACCGAGGGCGATGCTGGAAAGCAGAATCAGATAGTCCATAGCTTGAATGAATGAAAACTTTCACCCAATTGCAAACGGTTTGCAATTGAAATCCATAAAAAAACCGCCTCGTCGCCGATGCGACGGGCGGCAGAAATTACTTCATCAACAGCATCTGGCGCGCGCGCTTGATGGCGGTCGTCATCCGGCGCTGGTAATGCGCGGGCAGGCCGGTGTATTTGCGCGGCAAGATGCGGCCCTGATCGGTCACGAACGTGCGAAGCAGGGTCACATTTTTGTAGTCAAGCGCGTCCACCGTGAAGTCAATTTTTGGCTTCGGACGGGGCGTGCGTTTTTCCGTGGCGCGGCGCGAACCGCGTTTGTCGGACTTTTCGGTATTCGTCTTGCGCGGCATAATTACTTGACCTCCTTGTGCAAGGTGTGGCGTCGGAGCGCCGGATTGTATTTTTTTACCTCCAGCTTTTCCGTCTGCAACTTTTTGTTGCGGGTGGTGGTGTAGCGCGAAGGCGATTTGCCTTCCTTACGCGCTTCACTGCATTCGATGGTGATGACTTCTCGGGCCATAAATTATTCTTTCTCTTTGGACACTTTTGCTTCTTCCGCTGCCTCTTCGTCGTCGCCGTCAACTTCCGTGATGGCACCAATGGCATCAATCGTGCCGAGCGCACCCAACCGGCGGGATTTCAACGCGCCGTCACGTTCCAGTTGCGCCTGCGCCTCGACCGTGAAACGCGTCCACGGAATCGCTTCCAGACGTGTCCGGGGAATCGTCTTGCCCGTCAACTCACAGACGCCGTAAGTCTTCCGCTCAATCCGTTTGAGCGCCTCTTCGATTTCAAAAACCGCGTCCTGGTCGGACGATAGCAGGCTCAACGCAAAGTCGCGGTCAAAATTATCCGTGCCGGAATCGGCCATGTGCAGGCTGTAACCGGCCATTTCCTGCGCGGATTCTTCCGCCAAGCCGTTCATTTGCTTGGTCAATTGCTCGCGCAACTCCAGCAAATGCAGGCAAAAACCATGCCACTCGGTTTTGACCTTTTTTAAATCCGGCCCGGCGGTGGCCTTGGCGACCGGACGACCAAGAATGGCCGCCGAGGTGGCGACGGCCTTGGACTTGCCGCGTGGCGCGGCTTTCTTAATTTTTTTTTTCTTCGCAGTCACAGATTAAAATGGTTTCCGGCTTTCATTCCGGTTCAACTAGAGCGCGGGAATGTATCAAATGAAATCAAATGCGCCACAAAAATTTTAAGAAATTTTCGGGCAACCAATTTGGGAAGAATCATTCGATGCACGGATCTGTCGTCGGGAAAAATTTCCGCATTTCGTAAAATGCTTTTCATCAGACTCCAATCAATGTCGCCGTGATGCGGATTCGGAATGGTCAGACGCATTCACCTTTGACCATGAACGGATGTTTTCCTTTTTGATACGGCCCGTCCCAGCCAAGCGCGCGCAATCGCCGCAACATTTCCCGATGTTTAATTGGCTTGGGCATGAGCCGTTTTTCGACGATTGCTGCGATTCAAATTGATTCCGCCAATGACCGGTAAATTGTGTCCCAGTTGCAAACCGAGCAACAACCAATCCTCCAAAGTGCTCTGCAATTCCTCACGGCATTGTTCCAACGTTTTGCTCTCCGCCCACAAACCTTTGCATTTGGGAATCGTGGCAAAAAAATGCCCGTTCTCAATCAGTTCATAATGCGCGTGACTCATGGCGCGTTGGATGTATTCAGTCAGCATAAAAAAAATATAGTCGAGCGAAGCAATGATTCAATGTTTTAAGATGAAATGTTTGCGGAAAACGGCTGGACAAGCCGGTTTTGCGGATCCAATCTTAAATCCGTGAAAGGCAATGGCCGCAAATTTGTAGCTTGCTTGTAGTTCAAGCGGTTCTAGCCTCAACACCATGAGGAACAAATGAACAAATTAAAATGTAAGATCGTTGGATGCATCACACTAGCACTCGTGGCTGGTTCGCTTTTTGCACAACAACTGTCAATCACCTCCTTTCAGCGAAATGGATTGTTGACTTGGACAAATCCTCCCGGCACAAACGCTTTTGCCGTTCAATGGACACCCAGCTTGACGAGTTCTTGGTTCAATGCCGCTCCACCGCTTGATTCAATTATCACGACCAACTCCCAAACAACGGTATCGGTGGCTATTGTCCCACCAACAAGTTTTTACAGGGTGGTCGAAGGATTTGGCCCGCAAGCGTTGCGCGGCACATGGATACTAATTATAGCAATTGCCACCAACCCGGGTAATAACGCGAGCACTATTTATTTCACAGCCGATGGGAACGGCGTGCTTACCAATGCCGCAATATTCAATCCGCAAAGCCCTCCAGGATTTTATAGCATTAGCAACGCCGGAAGCATGACACTTACCTTTGCTGCAAATGAGACGGATTCGGTTACCGGCAGGTTTGTGGACGCTAATGATGTATCGTTTACTGGTTTTGGAACAGCAATGCGTGTCCAAGATGTTTCATTATGCGCGGGCAATTGGAGTGGCACTTTGTCTGAAACGAACGACCCAAATGGACTGGCCAGTTATTCTGTAGCTTTGACGGTGACCACCAACGGCTCGGTCAGTTTTTCAGGTTCTTTAGGCACAGGCTCCGGTTTAATGTTTGCGCTTGCACCTACTAACGGCGCTTCAAGTGCCTTTATCAAAACAGGATTAAATTCATCTAACCCTTACAATCAAATTCAACTAATCGGAACTTTGAGTGGAAATACAATCACTGGTTCATTCAACACGGACAGCGGCACTGGCGCAAACGCCATCCTTGGGACTGTGACATTGACCCGCTAGTGAACTGAATTATCTTCCGCAATTAGTCTCAATTGAGCTGCAAAACACTTTTCACCCCTTCTCAATGCACGCATACGCGTTGTGATTGTGGATGCTCTCGAAATTTTCCGCCTCGACTTTATACCAACTCACCCGCGCGTCCGCGTTCAGCCGCAGCGCCACGTTGCGCACCAAATCCTCCACGAACACCGGATTTTCATACGCGCGCTCCGTCACCGCCTTTTCGTCCTGCCGCTTCAACAGCGCGTAAAGTTCCGAACTCGCCGACGCCTCGATGATTTTAATCACATCTTCAATCCAGACAATTTTTTTGAACCGCAACGCCACCGTCACCTCGCCGCGCTGGTTGTGCGCGCCGTATTTGGCAATCGCCTTTGAACACGGACACAACGTCGTCACGTTCGCCTTCACCGTCAGGACGAAATCAATTTTACCGTCCATCGCCGTCGCGTCGAAGCGCGCGATGTAATCCATCAAACTTTCCTGCCGCGACACCGGGGATTTCTTGACCATGAAATATGGAAACTCAATTTCCAGATGCGACGTGGCCGCGTTCAATTTTTTCCGCAGCGCATGAAGAATTTCGTTGATGTTCTCGACGTGAATGACGCTGCCGTGCGCGTTGAGCACCTCGATGAAGCGGCTCATGTGCGTGCCTTTGAATTCCTTCGGCAAATCCACGAACATGCCGATGGTCGCGACGGTGTTTTGCACGCTGCGCGCCTTGTCGCGCACCTGGATCGGAAAGCGCAGCCCGCGCACGCCAACCTTGTCAATGCGCAGTTCACGGTGATCGCGCTCGCTCTGTTTGTCGTCCAACTTCGTCGGCAAATTTTTCCGGCTCGTCCGAGGCATGGTGAGAAAATAGCAGTTTTGTGGAAATTGGCAAAATGTTCCGCACGTTGACTTCAGCGCGCTAATCTGCGATAAAGAAATTGTGAGCACGCAACAGTTAATCGAACGGGAAATAGCGGATTTGCCCGAGCCGCAGCAACGCGAAGTTTATGACTTTGTGCGATTTTTGCGTCACAAAAAAGGAGAAGATTCTTTTAACGGCCTGCTCTTGAGCGAAACCGCGCTCGCCAAAGATTGGAACACGCCGGAGGAGGACGCCGCATGGGCAAGCCTGTAAGCGGCGAAGTTGTTGTTCTGCCTTTCCCACAAACCGATTTGCAAGCCGGGAAACGGCGTCCTGCTCTCGTTGTTGCAAGTCTTCCGGGTGACGATCTGATTCTTTGCCAGATTACGAGCCACGTGCGCAGCGACGGTTTTTCCATTCCACTTTTAATTGCCGACTTTGAACGCGGACGGTTGGTCAGGGACAGTTCCATTCGCCCGAACCGTTTGTTCACCGTCGAACAATCCGTGATTCTTTACGCGGCGGGTAAAGTCAAAGATTCCAAACTGAAAGAAGTTCGCGCAAAAATCCGCGAACTCTTTGCTTAAAATTTTCATGCGTAACAGTTTCGCAATTTTCGCGCTCGCATTTCTTTGTTCAGCTTCCTTCGCCGCTGAAATTTTCCGCGTCGCTGAATACAACGTCGAAAATTATCTGGATCAGCCGACCGAATCACGCCACTTCGTCAAATCCGCCGAGGCCAAGGCCAAAATCCGCGAAAGCATCCGCGCACTGAATCCCGACGTGCTCGCGCTCGAAGAAATGGGCGGCACCAACGCGCTGCTCGAACTCCGCGCCTCGCTCAAGGCCGACGGACTGGATTTTCAGTTTTGGGAACATATCACCGGCGCGGACACGAACATCCACGTCGCCATCTTGAGCCGGCTGCCCATCGTCGCGCGCCATCCGCACACGAACGACAGTTTTCTTTTGGACGGACGCCGTTTCCGCGTCGGGCGCGGCTTTGCGGAAGTTGAAATTCAGGCGGAAACCAATTTCACCTTCACCCTAATCGCCGCGCATCTGAAATCGCGCCGCCCCTCGCCCGAGGCCGACGAGGCGGAACTGCGCCTGCAGGAAGCCAAAGTTTTGCGCGGCATCGTTGACGAACATCTCACCCGCAATCCGGCGGAAAAAATAATCGTCCTCGGCGATTTCAACGACGTAAAAAGTTCCGATTCCACCAAGGCCGTCATCGGGCGCGGAAAATTCAAGCTGACCGACACGCGCCCCGCCGAGCGCAACGGCGACAACGCGCCGAATCCTATCCCGCGTTTTGATTCGATGAAAGTCACCTGGACATATTTCTACGGATTGGAGGATGCCTACTCGCGCATTGATTACATCCTGTTGAGTCCGGCGATGGCGCGCAACTGGCTCGCGGACGAAACTTATATTCCAACGATTCCGAACTGGGGCACCGGCTCCGACCACCGGCCCATCGTCGCCGGATTCACCATCGGCGAAAAATGAAGCCACCTCGTAATCCTATCTTAGAGCATATTAAATAATACTATAGCCGCATGAAGCAAACCATGCCGAGAGCGTCTTCCCGGGTGACGGAAGCCAG
>DMQW01000241.1:6182-6357 GCA_003455565.1 Limisphaerales bacterium | reverse complement strand
GGGTTTGGCCGACCCGTTCGTGAAAGAACTGGAGATTTCAAAAGCTGAATCGCCGTCGCGATGCGCCAGGCGATGTTCCACCGAGCAACCGTCGGCGCGGGAAAGTTTCGTGACGATGGTGACGCGGTTTTGCTCTTTCAAAACTTTTTGCCCGACCGATTTGAATTGGGCGACC
>DMQW01000241.1:0-6011 GCA_003455565.1 Limisphaerales bacterium | reverse complement strand
CACCAAATCGATGCAAGGCCACTTTCAAAACTTTTTGCTCGACCGATTTGAATTGGGCGACCGAACCGGACTGTCGCAGCGTGTGATCTTGCGCGAACGCGCCGGGATATTGGTCGCCGACGAGTTTGAATTGCACGAGCGATTCCACGACGGAGGCCGGCCACGGATCGTTGCCCGGCATCGCGTCAATGAACGGAAGTCCGCGCAATGTTTCGCGGCGCGGAACGATTTTGCCCAGTGCGGCAGCAGGAATAATTTCGAGACCAACGCGACCGGAAGCTTTGTCCTGCGGAAACGGATGTATTTGAAACCGCACTACTTCACGGCGAGGCGCAGTTGCTCCTGCCAGTCGGCGCGCAAACCTTCGTTGGCGCGGCCCGCACCGACACAAAGATTCCAGAAATGTTTCAACGGTTTGCCGGCGGCGCTGGCGTTGGTTTTAAGTTCGATGGACATGGAAGTGATTGCCGATTGGGATGGTTATTTAGGTGGCGTGGTGGCGGCCTCGCGGGCTTTGCGTTTTGAGGCCAGAAAGAGCGTCAAGCCCACACCAAACATCACGCCGCCGCAAAACAGGAACGCGAGGCGTCCGGTAAAACGATTCGGAATGGCCATCAGCGCCAGAATGAATACGCCATACACCAGGCACAGCGCGCCGAGAAGTTTATAGACGGCAGTCTGCACGCCACCCACGCCGTGCTTGTCCACGGGCGTCGTGAGGTTGGTGAAGAACGCATCCACGCGTTCGCGTTCCGCCTGTGGGCTCGCTTTGTAGAACAGGCTCGTGAAGAAATACCAGGCCGAACCGACAATCACCGTTCCGCCCAACGTCGTGATGGCGAGCTTGAGGTAAGTTTTTTCGTCGCCGTTCAATGGTTTTTCCCAACCCATCCAATGTTGGAATAGTTCCGGTGTGACATACTTTCCAAGCAGCCACGAAGCCGCGCCTGCAATGAGCGCCGTGCTCCACGCCGACCAACCGGGCGTGCGTTTGTAGAACAATCCGTAAATCAGCGGCAACGCCAGCGGCATGAGCAGGTTCGCGGCGAGCTGGTTCACGAAATCGAACAGGTTGGTTTCGCGGAAGCGATTCACCGTGATTGCCAGCAGGATGATGATCGCGCCGAAAACCAGAGTGCAGATTTTCCCGGCGATGAGTAAATGCTTCTCCGACGCGTGCGGCTTGAACACCGGTTTGTAAAGGCTGCGGATGCAGATGCCGACGTTCTTGTTCAAGCCCGCGTCCATGCTGGTCACCGTTGCGCCGAGCATCGCGGAGAGCAGCAAGCCGAGCAAACCCTGCGGCATCACGTCCATTGCGACGGACACGAACGCGGCTTCGTGCGGTTGCTTGAGCGCGGGAAATTCCGCTGCGAGGTTCGGGTGCATGATCGTCGCCGCCAGCGAGGGAATGAACCAGATCAGCGGACCGAGCAACGTGCCGATCAGCGGGATCAACACCATCAGCCGCGCGTCGCGGTCGCTGCGCGTCATCAGATACATCGTGGCGCGCTCCATGTTGTTCTCGTCGGAAAATTTCAACCACAACGTGCCGAGCAGCCACAGCACGATCAGTTCCGGCCGCGCCATTTCAGTCCAATGGAAATGCGACGACGGAATTTTGTCCACGAGTCCGTGAATGCCGCCGATTTCAGGACGTGCCAGCACCATGATCGCCGTTGAAATAGTGATCGTGACGATGAGAAATGCCTGCACGAAATCGCTCGCCAGCACCGCCCAGGAACCGCCCGCAAACGCCACCAGCGTCACGACCACGCCCAGCACGATGAGCATCGTGTTCATGTCCATCTTAAACACCGCCGACATGAAAACGCCGATGGCATTCAACCCCACGCCGGCGAACAGCAGCAGCAGCGGCAGCTTGATCCATGTGTAAAACTGCTCGTTGAACGGGCCGTAGCGCAGCCGCACCGCTTCCATCCAGGTGATGACGCGCATCCGGCGGAAGCGCAGGCAAGTGAAAGCCAGCGCCACGCACAGCGCCAGGATGGTCGCGTAAAACACACACAGCACAAGCAAGCCGGCTTCATAAACTTTTCCCGCCGCCCCGGTGAACGTCCACGCGCTGAAACTGAAAATCCACGCCGACACGCCGGTTAACCACCACGGCATCGCGCCGCCCGCGCGAAAATAATCCGACGTGTCCTTGCTCATCCGCCGGAAGACCACGCCGATGGCGAGCATGAACACCAGATAAAACCCGATGATAATGTAGTCGTAGGTTGTAATCATGATTTGGCTGGCTGGTAATCAAAGTAATCAAAATCTGCGAGCGCGTGTGTGCCGCCGACAGCTTGCGCGCATAAGCCAATCATCGCGCCAGTGAAACGCAGCGTGCTGCCGTAGTCGTCCGAGAGTTTGGACATGTCGAGCAACGGGCCTATATTTTGCCAAGTCTTTCCGTCGGGCGACGCGCTGAATTGCAGCCGCTCGCAGTCAATCGTCGCACGGAGGAAAACCTGCTTCCAATCGTTGATGGCGATCTGACTGTCGGTGAGTTCGTCGTATGCGCCATCGTCGGCAAGCACAATGCCAAGAACTTTGCCAAGCTTCTCGTCGTGCGTCACGCGCAGATAAAAATGCTGGCGCGTGTCGTAGTAACAAACCAGCCCGGCCATCTGCGTGTAGTGCGTCGGCGAAAATTCCAGACACGTCTCGGTGGTAAACTGGAAATGCTGGACACGCCGCGCGATCAGACTTTGCGTGAACAACGAGAACAACGAATCCCGCCCGCGCAATCGCAGCCAACCGCGCCGCTCTGTTAACGAGAGCCATGACTCATCCACCGGCACACGCAGCGAACTCCACCGCAGATCAAGTTTGTCGGAATCAAAATCATCACGCGTCGGCAACGCAGGCCACGGTTGTAGAGACAAGCCCTTCGGCAACGGCAGCGAGGCTTGCGGCTTCGATTCGCCCGTCGCCAGCCGCAGCCAGCCGTCCTTGCTCCACTCCACGCGCTGCAAACACGTCTCACGCCCCAGCACGCAACGATGACCGGCGTGAGCATCCGCCGAAGCTGATTTGTCCGGCGAAGAAGAGTTGAGTCCAGCGCCGGTCTTCAAAGGACGGCTCGCGAGATGCACGAGATACCATTCGCCTGCGGGCGTTTCGACAAGTTCGCCATGACCAGCCTCTTGCAGTGCCAGCGTGGCGTCATCGCGCGAAGTAAGCACACTCGGTTGCGGATCGAGTTCGTATGGTCCGGCGACGTTGCGCGAGCGTGCCATCGAGATGCCATGGTTCCAACCCGTGCCGCCCTCCGCGAGCAGCAGGTAATACCAGCCGTCGCGTTTGTAAATGTTCGGCCCTTCCGTGAGGATGCGATCCTTCTCCAAAATCTTGTGCATCGGCCCGACGAGCTGGCGTTGCGCGTGGTCGTATTCCTGCACGACGATGCCAGCAAAGCGGTGGCGCCCCTTGCGGAAATCCCAGATCATGTTCACGAGCCACTTGCGCCCATCGTCGTCGTGAAATAGCGACGGGTCAAAACCAATTGAGTTCAACCCAATCGGGTCTGACCACGGTCCGCGAATGTCCGTCGCTGTCGTAAGATAAATTCCGATGTCCTTGAACGGCTTGCCCAAACCGCACGTGCGGATGTTCGTGTAGATGAGCCAGAATTGGCCGTCCTGATAACTTAAACTCGGCGCCCAAACTCCGCCCGAATCCGCGATGCCGCGCAAATCCAACTGCGACCGTCGCGTGAGCGCGTGGCCGATAAGCCGCCAGTTCACCAAGTCGCGCGAGTGATGAATCGGCACGCCGGGGAACCACTCAAACGTCGAGTTCGCGATATAGTAATCATCGCCGACGCGACAAATGGTCGGATCGGGATGAAAGCCGGGCAAAATTGGATTTTGTATTTGCGCCATGAATTCAGTTCGTTTTCGCCGTCCAACGCAAGGCATTCAACAAAAGCTTTTGAAACGACGGATGCAGCCAGACTTCTTCGTTATGGCCGGGCGTCAGGACACAAACCCGTCCTTCGCCTTGAGTGCGCGTCCAACCCGCCGGCTGCACACCGTATTCAGAACGTGAATGAAGAAAGACATCGACGCAGGCATCATTCATCGCCATGAAATAATGCTCGTCGCGCAACGTGAACGGGGCAACATCAACCGCTGCCGGGTGGCCGGGCTTGGGCGACACCGTCACGGCGCATTGATCGGGATGATGCAAAAACGCGCCGCCAATCAATTCGAGCATCGCCGGAAGCTGGTCGTAACGGGAAGTGTCGGCGTGCACCACGACCAGACCGTTGCCCCGCTGCACATAATCGGGAAATACCTGCTGCGAATCTGGCGTGAGCCACGGACGTTCCACTGTCGAGGAAGTGATGTTGGCCTTGGCCAGCACGACGAGCGGAAAATTTATCATCGCGTCCGCCGACCATTTTGTGCCGTCTTCGAGAAACTCGAAGGCAAAGCCGCAATCGCCCAGCGCCGTCAACCCGCGCCGAATAGTTTCAGCGGGATGCCAGGTGTCGTCGCAGAGAACCAGAGTGCGCAAACTCATCTGGCAGCGGCCTCCCTTGCGACGGTGGATTCCTGGCGCAAGACTTGTCCGTCCTTCGTCTCGACAATGTGCGCTTCAATGTCTTTGCCCGAGCCGTCAAAGTTCTTCAGCGTGATTTCCTGCACGCGTCCGTCTGTCAATTCCACGCGCAGTTTGTCTGCGTTCACGGCAACGGCGGATTTCACGAGCGCTTTGTCTTCGTAAGGCTCGATCACGGTGAGAAAGCGCGCTTCGTCGCCGTTCACCGGCGTCTCCGGTGAACTGCCGCGCCGCGCCCGCTCGATCGTCGCCGTCAGTGCCACCTCACGCGCATCGGGCAGGTTCGCCTCGAACTGCACGCCGTAAAAATTCTGCCACTCGGCGGCGCTGTCGTTCAGCACGCGGAAGCCGTGTTTGAACTGGCCGCGCGGTCCGTTCGGATAAACAAACGCCGCCTCGCCGGGAACTTTCAAGGTGGTGCCAGGCTCCAGGCCGCTCCAGCCAGACAGGGTTTTCAAGTCGCCGAGCGGCTCCACCAAATCGGTCGCATAAAGTGGAACGGTGGAAAAGGCCGGAAGAGAGCCAAAACTTAACAGCAGCGCAAGTTTAATGGCGGCAAATGTATTTCTCATGTTGGTTTAATGGCAAAGTGTCGAGTTGAATCTCGTTGTAAAGTCGTTTTCAGGTTTACCAGTTAACTAAAATGTGTCTCACGAAACCGGCTCCATCAGACCATTGCGTTCATCGTGCAATTTCGTCGTGTCCAATCCATCCAGCACGAGCACGCCTTGCAGCGACGAAATCAAGTCCGCCTTGCTCCATGACCAGACAATCTCGCCTTCGATGTTGAACTCCAACAGTTGAATTCCCGACTGACCGAAACCTGGACCGTGGCCCTGCCAGTTCGCGAGCACGATGTGGCCGTTGGACAGCAATTGAAACATCGCGTAGAAAAACGGATTCACTTCCGCTGGCACTTGTTCCTTGCCGCCGAACTTGCGGACGATTTTTCCGTTCGCATACAACTCCACCACAAACGCGCCGTAGCCCGCCGTGACAATCAGATTTCCATTCGGCAATCGCAGCCCTTTCCAAGCGTGATAAAAACCTTCGACCGGAAACTCACGGAGATATTTCCCGTCGCGCGAGCCTTCACGGATGCGGTCATTACAGCACATTAAATAAGTTCCGTTATTCGTCTGGCGAATGAGCCGCACGTAGTCGCCGGGAAAAATCGCGCGGTGAACTTCCTTGTCGTTCGCATCCAGCTCCAACACGACCACGCCCGTGATGCCGGCTAGATTCACGCCCGCAATCAACGTGTGCCCGTTCGGCTGCCGCCGCGCCGCCGTCACGCCTTCGAGTGCTGCGAATTCTTTCGCAACTCTTCCAGTCGCGATGTCGAACTCTATGTAGCCGTGATGATGGCCGATGAGAATTCGATCTGTCTCTTATACACATCTCCGAGCCCACGAGACTCCTGAGCATCTCGT
>DMQW01000323.1 GCA_003455565.1 Limisphaerales bacterium | reverse complement strand
CGGCGCTGGCCGGACGGGATCGCAGCCCAGGAGAGGCCTAGTAGCCGCCGCCGCCGCCGCTGCCGCCGCCGAATTCACGACGACCACCGCCGCCACCGCCGCCGGGCGCACGTTCTTCACGCGGACGGGCAACGTTGACAGTCAACGCGCGGCCGTCCATGTCCTTGCCGTTCATGCCTTCGATGGCCTTCTGGGCTTCTTCGGCGGAACTCATGGTCACGAAACCAAAGCCACGCGGGCGGTTGGTCATGCGATCCATCATCAGGTTGGTTTCGGTGACCGTGCCAAACGCGGCGAACGCGTCGTTCAGGTCGTTTTCAGTGGTATTGAAGGAAAGGTTTCCAACAAATAATTTATTGCTCATGTGATGTATTTACTGTCCAGACTAACACTGCACTTACCAGACTGTTCCCGAATGCCGGGTTTCAAATCATCACTGAACCAACAAGTTCACTTGAAGATTTACCATGCCTTGAAAGAGACAAGCTATCTAACAGACGGAGCCAGTATCGCCGATTCCCTGAAAATAGCGACAACTATTTTTGCCCCCGGCCGGCACCCGCCGTTTCCGCCAATCATTTCGCGGTTATCATTTGTTTACAAACACCGCGCCAGCAAGCATTATGACAACCACCTTCGGAGAAACTAATAATGCCGAAGGCGAGTCAACCCGCAGTAAAAATAAAAACTATGGCTACCAAATCCAAAGCGAAGAAGTCCGCCGCGAAAAAAACCGCCGTCAAGAAAAAGACTGCTGCCAAGAAGAAGTAGCAGTCCGTTTACTGCTGTCTCTCCTGACAGAATCAGGAGAGGCAGATTCCCTCCCCAACCATCGCGTGGCCGTCGCCGCGCCCGGTTCGTCAAGCGTCGCCATGAAACTGTGCCAAGGCCAAGTCTGGAAGCAAGGCCAGCAATACATCCGCATCGTCCGGCTCGAACGGCTCGAAGTGGAATATAAATCCATGACCAGCCTCACCACCAAGGAAGGCGCGTTGCAGGTCACCAGCAAAAAAGATTTTTGCCGCCTGCTCAAGCAAGCCAGACTGCTGCCGCCGCCAAAAGCGGTGGTCACGCCAAAAATCCAGAGCCTTCAAATTTCTTCTCCGCCGTGCAATGAAGCTGACTCCGCTGCGGCGGCTCGTTAAACTTGGGGATTGCAACGCGCTGAAATCAATCATTACGCCACGCTCGGCCTCGACCGCCGGTGCACCCTCGCGCAGATCCGCGCCGCCTACCGCGTGCTGGCCAAGCAGCATCATCCTGATTTAAATCCAGACTCGCCCGCCGCCGTCCAGCACACGCAAGAGCTTAACGCCGCCTACGAAATTCTCTGCGACCCGGAACAGCGTAGCGCCTACGACCGAGAACTCGACGCTCCCAAAAAACCTGCCGCCAAAACTCGCGCGGCAAAAATCGAGCAGAATATTTTCCAAGATGTAAATCTCCGCCTCGAAGATTTTCTGCGCGGCACGACGCGCGAAGTGCGCGTCAACGACCCCGCCAATCCCAACGGCGCGGAGTTTTATGGACTCGTCATTCCGCCGGAAACTGCGCCCGGAACGCGCTTTCGTTTGCCACGCGACGAACCTTTCGCTGGCGGCTTCGTCCAACTTCGCGTGAAGGCGCTGCCGAGTTTCCAGTTCAAAGTGCGCGGTTCGGATTTGCGCTGCGATTTGAAAATCAAGCCCGAACGCGCAGTTCAAGGCGGCACGGAAATGATTCACGGACTCACCGGCGCAATGCTCCGCGTGCAAATTCCGCGCGGCGTTGGCCGCAACGAAATTGTGCGCGTGCCGAACGAAGGTTTGCCCAAGCCGCGCGGTGGACGCGGCGATTTGCTGGTGCGCATCACCTATCGCATCGAAGTGCGCGTCACCCGTCCATCAGGCCGGTGACCGCACCTACGCCCGCCAAATAAATTCGTGTCCATCATTTACAATGACCACGCCGGCAAGCACGATAGCCTTCCCTGCGGAGAAACTGTCATGCCGCAGGTGAGTCAACCGCAGAAAAAAATAAAAGTTATGGGCGATAAATCCCCGAAATCCAACCAGAAGAAATCCTCACAGAAACAAGCCAAGGTCAGCAGCGCCGACCAAAAGAAAAAACAGGCCACCGCCGACAAATCCGCCGCGTCCAAGAAAAAGTAACGGCTGTTCGTTGATGTCTCTCCTGACGCGAAAAAGCAGGAGAGACAGTTTCCTTTCGCCATTCCGCTCGCGTTCGTGAGTCCGTGGATTGCCAGCGGCCTGTATGTGTTCGTCGCGCTCATGTGACTCGTTCCGACCGGCGCATCGAACGCGTGCTGACGAAACGCGAGGACTGAACGGAAGGGAACAGCGGGTCAGCATACACCAACGCCTACGACGGTGTAACCTCGAGAGCTAAAATGCGTCTAAATCTGCAAAAAAAACCTTTATGATCCCACGATTCTTTCTTCAATCCGCAGTTGTCCTCGCTGCCGTGTTCGCTGTGATCGGCAATCCGTCCCGCACTGCCGCAGCGGACTCGGGCAAACCGCAGTATTACGAACTGCGCGTTTATACCACCCAATCGGAAGCGCAACAGAAGCGGGTCAACGACTATTGGCAGAACGCGGCCGTCCCCGCTTACAACCGCATGGGCATTCAACCGGTCGGCGTCTTCACCGAGATGCAGGATTCCGCGACCAACAAAATTTATGTGCTCATCCCGTGCGATTCACTGGAAATCTTTGCCACGATTCCGGCGAAGCTCGGTGCCGACGCGGCCTACCAGCAAGCCGCCACCGAATTTCTGTCCGCGCCGAAATCGAATCCGGCTTACGAACACTTTGAAAGCTCCCTCCTCGTAGCGTTCGACGGGATGAAGCACATCGCGGTGCCGCCGCCGGAAAAGAAGCCGAACGTTTTTGAACTGCGCACCTACCTCAGCCCCAGCGAAAGCAAAGGCTTGAATAAAATCCAGATGTTCGAGAGCGGCGAAATTACGACGATGAAGGAAGTCGGCCTCGCCCCGATCTTTTACGGACGAACCGTGGTCGGCCCGCACATGCCGAGCCTGGTTTACATGACGTCCGGGGAAAATATGGATGAACACAAAAAGCATTGGCAGGGATTTTCCAGCGCGCCCGTGTGGAAAAATCTACAAGCCGACCCGCAATACAAAGACAATATGACCGGCATGATCAGGATCCTGCTCAAGCGCACCTCTGCCTCGCAGATCTGAAGGGTGGTCTCGAATTCACGGAATCATGCTGCCCTGCGCTGATGTGTTCGTCGCCCTCCTGAGGCTCGTTCCCGACCGCCGCAGCGAATGCGTGCTGGTAAAGCGGGAGAAAGAATGAGCATTCAGTTGTTTGACCCTGGTCACTCTCCAGCAACCTTAAAGGCGACGGCAACTGCTCCGGCTGCGCCCTTGGACCAGTTCGGACGTTTTCCGTCGGAATTGAACAGTTCCCCGGCACGGGCGCGCCACTTTTGATCCGTCGCACAGCCGAGTGTCTTTTTGAGACTTTGCGGCGCAACCTTGACGACGCGCAGGCCGCGCTGCAAAGCCGCGAGTTCGATCATCGCCTCGCCCTTGATCGCTTCCAGACACGAACCAAACCGGCCCGACGAGCATTTCAATAATGCAATGACCGAACCTGCGCCCTTGCTCTTGCGGTCGAAAAGGGTGATGAGACTTTGCAGCAGTTCGGCCAGATCGTCCCCAGAGCGGACTTGAAACGGAATCGGCCTGATGGCAGTGATAACGAACTTGTCGCCCGCACCCTTGGTCTCCGCAATAACGACTGCGGACTTGGTGGTGCTTATCCCGAGAATCATACGGGCATAGTCGCAGAGGAAACGTCGAGGGTAAAGCGTCGCCTGTGGCTCGTTCTGCCTAGGGAAACGCTGATTTAATCCCGCC
>DMQW01000097.1:4585-4992 GCA_003455565.1 Limisphaerales bacterium | reverse complement strand
CTTTTATGGCGAGTGGGAAATCAGAACTTATAGTTACGCTTGGCGAGTAATTAAAAACGGGGAAATTTTGTGCGGAAGCAGCGATGCGATTGATCATGTTAATGAATTAACTGCTGTTCTGAAGCGCATAAAATTTGGACGTATTATTTTGTTGGAGCAGCTTACAAATTTCGATGTCCGAGTTGGATTCGATACAGGCATTGCCGTTGATTTTCTAGCAGCCGTCAGTGATGAAGACGAAGGTGTCACGATATTTTGTCCTGATGACAAGTGCATTCAATTTACAGTTGGCAGCGGGTGGAAAATTGGATCATCCAATAAACCAGCTAAAAAGAATTTAGAAAAATGAGCAAAACGATATTAGAAATCAAAAACCTCTCGGCGGGCGTCGAGGGCAAACAAATCCT
>DMQW01000097.1:1638-4543 GCA_003455565.1 Limisphaerales bacterium | reverse complement strand
ACGCCGTCATGGGGCCGAACGGCAGCGGCAAAAGCACGCTGGCCGCCGTGCTGGCCGGCCGCGACGGTTACGACATCACCGGCGGCGAAGTGCTTTACTACGGCAAAGACCTGCTCGATCTCGATCCCGAGGAACGTGCGCGCGAAGGTTTGTTCCTCGCGTTCCAGTATCCGGTCGAGATTCCCGGCGTGAACAGCACTTATTTTCTCAAGGCCGCGCTCAACGAAATCCGCAAGCACAAGGGCG
Source organism: Limisphaerales bacterium (assembly GCA_003455565.1). GTDB lineage: Bacteria > Verrucomicrobiota > Verrucomicrobiia > Limisphaerales > UBA11358 > UBA11358. The sequence continues at coordinate 4,297 of DMQW01000097.1, read as the reverse complement.
AGCAGGAACTCGACGCGATTGAATTTCTCGCGCTCGTGCGGGACAAGATGAAGCTGCTGGAGTTGAAGGACGATCTGCTCAAGCGTTCCGTCAACGAAGGTTTTTCCGGCGGCGAAAAAAAACGCGCCGAGATTTTCCAGATGGCCGTGCTCGAACCCAAGCTCGCCATCCTCGACGAAACCGATTCCGGCCTGGACATTGACGCGCTCAAAGTCGTCAGCCACGGCGTGAACATGTTAAAGCGCGCCGACAACGCGCAGCTCGTCATCACGCATTATCAACGCCTGTTAAATTTCATCGTGCCGGATTTTGTCCACGTTTTGGTAGACGGTCACATCGTGAAAACCGGCGGCAAGGAACTCGCGCTCGAACTCGAAGCGAAAGGTTACGATTGGATTCTTAAGGGCGAAGAGGTTAAAGTTTGAGCCAATGAATATAGACGAAGCACAACGTCAGCGGGTCAGCGCCTGGATTATTGAAGGCGCAAAACTTTCGGAAATCCAAAACCGGCTGCTGTCGGAATTCGGAAAAAAACTCACCTACATGGAAGTCCGCTTCCTCGTGGATGATTTGAAACTGACGCCGAAAGATCCCGAGCCGCCCAAAGTTGTCGCCCCGCCCGCCGAAGCGCCCAAGGCGGCGACCGGACAAATCCCGTCGTCCGCCAATGCCCCGTTGCCCGGCGGCGTTTCTCTGAGCGTGGATCAATTGACCAAGCCCGGCGCGATGATCAGCGGCAAAACCACGTTCAGCGACGGCCAGCAAGCCGACTGGTATCTCGACCAGACCGGACGGCTCGGCCTCATGCCGAAACAGGCGGGTTACAAACCGTCCGCCGCCGACGTGCAGGATTTCCAGACCGCGCTGCAACAGGAAGTCGCCAAGCTCGGCTATTGACTCAAATTTTTAGTTTTAAGTTTTTAATTTTTATTTGAAGCACGCGGTGCTGGCCTCAACTAAAAACTCAAAATTAAAAATTCAAAACTTCCTTCGGACTTGGCACATTAGACCGCAATGCGCGAAACCTTCCGTGCCTGGACCGAAGCCCTTGAAACTTTCTTCCTCGAAGTCGTTCTCGGGGAACGCCACGATTTTAAGGCGAAGCTGACGCGGGTAATTTTGTTTGGCGGCTCGAAAGTTTTTCAGGTCGCCGTCAAACTGCGCCGCTGGCTTTACAACGTCCGCATTCTCCGCGACAAAACTCTCGGCGTCCAAGTCATCGCGATTGGAAATCTCACCGTCGGCGGCACGGGCAAAACTCCCGTTGTCGAAAAATTTGCGCGCGAACTCCGCGATGCCGGACGCAACGTCGCCATCCTTTCGCGCGGCTACCGTTCCAAGCCCGCGCCGCTGCACCGGAAGTTTCTCAACAAAATTCTTTTGCGCGAAGACCAGACGCCGCCGCGCGTCGTGTCCGACGGCAAATCGCTGTTGCTCGATTCCGAAACCGCCGGCGACGAACCTTACATGCTCGCGTCGAATCTCAAGGACGTCGTCGTGCTGGTGGACAAAGACCGCGTGAAAAGCGGACGTTACGCGATTGAAAAATTCGGCTGCGACACGCTGCTGCTCGACGACGGTTTTCAATACTGGCATCTGCGCGGACGTCGCCACGATGTCGTGCTGATTGACCGCCAGCAGCCGTTCGGCAACGAGCATCTGCTCCCGCGCGGCACGTTGCGCGAGCCGCCGTCGCACCTCGCGCGCGCCCACACGATTTTCATCACCAAGAGTGATGGCAACACGGCTGAACTGCGCGAGCGGATTTCGAAATTAAATTCCACTGCCGTCGTCATCGAATGCGTCCATCGCCCGTTGTATCTCGAAGACGTGTTCACGGGCGAGCGTCACGTCTTGGAAATTGTGCGCGGTAAAAAAGTCGCGTCGTTGAGCGGCATCGCGCAGCCGGAAAGTTTCGAGCAAAGCCTCGGCAAACTCGGCGGCGAACTGGTCTATTCCAAACGCTTCGCCGACCATCACCGTTTCACGCAGCAGGAAATCCTGAACGCCATCAACCGCAGCAAAAAGCGCCAGGCCGACCTCATTATCACTACGCAAAAGGACGCCGTGCGTTTCCCAAAAATTGACCGGCGCGACCTGCCGTTTTATTTTATGCGCGTGGAAATCCAGATTGTCGCCGGTGCCAACGACTTTCAGGATTGCGTCCGCAAAATCTGTTTCCGCTGATGAACACGCTCCTCTACTGGCTTGGCCGCGCGTTCATCGCGTGCATCCAGATTCTGCCGCTGAAGCTCGTCGCGCGGCTTGGCCGTGCGGGCGGCGCACTGGCGTTTCATCTCGACGGACGCCATCGCCGCGTGGTGCTGAATAATTTGACGCTGTGTTTCGGCAAGGAAAAATCGGCGGAAGAAATTCGCGCCATCGCCAAGGAAAATTTCCGGCGCATCGGCGAAAATTATCTGTCCGCCGTCAAGACCGCCGCGATGAGTTTTGAGGAATTGCGGCCGCATCTTGAATTCATCGGCAACGAATGCCTGCCGCAAAAAATCGGCGATGAGCCGCCACGCAACGTCGTCGTCGCCATCGGCCACTTCGGCAACTTCGAGCTTTACGCGCGGTTGCAGGATGTTCTGCCCGGCTATCAAGGGGCGACGACCTATCGCGCGCTCAACCAGCCCGCGCTCAACCGGCTCATGCA
>DMQW01000097.1:0-1412 GCA_003455565.1 Limisphaerales bacterium | reverse complement strand
GCGCGGCGTCATTCTCGGCCTGCTCGCCGACCAAAGCACCAAAGGCCTGCGCGCGCCGTTTCTCGGCCACGATTGCAACACCGGCCTCGCGCCCGCCATCCTCGCGTTGCGTTACGATGCGGAGCTTTACACGCAGATTTGTTACCGTGTCGCGCTGGCGAAATGGCGGCTGGAATTCGGCGAACAAATTTCCACGCACGAAAATGGCCAGCCGCATTCGTCCGAAGAAATCATGCGCGACGTGAACCGCGCCTTGGAAACCGCCGTGCGCCGCGATCCGGCCAACTGGTTCTGGGTTCATCGCCGCTGGAAGGACTGAAATGAGCGTGTCCTTTAAAATCCCGCCCCGCCGCATCCTGGTTCGTGGAACGAACTGGCTGGGCGACGCCGTGATGACCACGACTGCGCTGCTGCGCCTGCGCGAAAAATTTCCCGATGCGCACATCACATTGCTCACGCCGGAAAAACTGCGCGAACTCTGGCTGCATCATCCGGCCGTGAACGAAACGATTTCCTTCGCGCCCGGCGAAAGTGTTTTCTCCATCAGCAAAAAATTGCGCGCGGGGAAATTTGATCGCGCGCTCGTGCTGCCGAATTCGCCGCGCTCGGCAATCGAAGTTTTTTTTGCGGGAATTCCTGAACGTATCGGCTACGCACGCTCGTGGCGAAATTTTTTCCTGACCCACTCCGTCGCGCCGCGTGCGGACGCCGTAAAAATGCGGAAGCGGTCGGCTGCCGAAATTAAAAAGCTGATCGTCGCACCGCAAAGTGACGCAGGCGTCTCGCCTGCGTCCGGGAAAAAACTCGCAGGCGAGACGCCTGCGCCACTTTCGAGCACGCACCAAATCCACGAATATTTGCACCTTGCCGCCGCGCTCGGCGCAAACCCGGAACCGCTCGCGCCGCAACTGTTCGTCACGCCGGAAGAAATTGAATCGCCGAAGAAAAAATTCCGGCTGGAGAAAATTGACGGGCCGATTTTTGGTTTGAATCCCGGCGCGGAATACGGCCCAGCGAAACGCTGGCCGGTAGAAAAATTCATCGCGGCCGCGAAAGAAATTCAGCAACGCACAAACTGCGTTTGGCTGATTTTCGGCGGCAGAAATGATGCGCCACTCACAAACCAAATCGAATCGGCAATCGGCAATCGGCAATCGGCAATTCAAAATCTCGCCGGAAAAACTTCTCTCCGCGAACTCATGGCACTTCTGAAACTCTGCCGCATTCTGCTGACCAACGACACCGGCCCGATGCACGTTGCCGCCGCGCTCGGCACACCGGTCGTGGTTCCGTTCGGCAGCACGTCGCCGGAATTGACCGGGCCGGGCCTGCCGGGCGATGCGCGAAATCGGTTGTTAAAATCCGACGCGCCGTGTTCGCCGTGTTTTTTGCGCGAATGTCCGATTGATTTC
>DMQW01000232.1 GCA_003455565.1 Limisphaerales bacterium | reverse complement strand
CAATCTCCGTGACGATGGGCTTAAAGAAATCTTTCTGCGCCTCCAGCTTTGATTTCTCCGCGAGCAGTTTTTGTTTCTCGTCGTGAAACAAAATGATGGAACGGTATTGCGTGCCTTCGTCCGCGCCCTGCCGGTTCAACGTGGTCGGGTCGTGCGCCTGCCAGAAGACTTCCAGCAGCTTGGCGTAGGTGATCTTGGCGGGATCAAACTGGATCTGCGTGACCTCGGCGTGGCCGGTGTCGCCGCCGCAGACTTCATGGTAAGTGGGATTGTCCGTGTGGCCGCCGGCGAATCCGCTGGTGACGGAAATGACGCCGGGCAGCCGTTCAAAAACGGCTTCCATGCACCAGAAACAGCCGCCGCCGAAAGTCGCCAGTTCAGTTTTATTTGTGCTCATAGATTTTGCAGGTTGTGCGGTCGCGGCAAGGTTGAGTGAGCCGGCGGCCAGCAGGGTTAAAATGAGTTGTCGCATAAATGATATTGTGAGTTTGACTGTGGGCGGACCAGTTCATTCAAAAATCACGAGGGCAAGGTCAATCAACTTTTCCGCTTGTCAACCAATCATTCCGGGCGCGGGCTGGGCCGCAGGCATTTGCCGCAGGGACAACCAAAATTTCTGAAATGATTTGTTGCACAGCCGTGTGGAATTGTTATTCTTCGCGCCCGCTTTCCGATAAACGGTGGCGGAATCAGTATAACCAAAAACAGACAATCGCTCTTTGTATGGCTCAACGTATTCGAATTCGCCTTAAGGCCTATGACTATCGCGTCATAGACCAGTCGGCACGCGAAATTGCCGACACCGTCAAACGCACCGGCGCCCGCGTCGCCGGTCCCATCCCGCTCCCGACCCGGATCGAGCGCTTCACCGTCCAGCGTTCCCCGCACGCGGACAAGAAGTCGCAGGAAACCTTCGAGCAGCGCACCCACAAGCGGTTGATTGATATTATCGATCCGACCGCCAAGACCGTGGACGAATTGAAGAAGCTCAATTTGCCCGCCGGCGTGGACATCACCATTAAAATTTGAAGAGGACACCACCATGCCACTAGGACTTTTAGGAAAAAAACTCGGCCACACGCGCGTCTATGACGCGACCGGTGCGCTGATTCCCGTAACGGTTGTGCTCGCCGGCCCGAACCGCGTGCTGCAAGTGAAAACGCAGGCGGGCAAGGACGGTTACAACTCCGTTCAACTCGGCTTCGACGACCAGAAAGAACAACGCCTGTCCAAGGCGCTGCTCGGCCACATCAAGAAGCACAACGGTGCCGCCGTGAAACGCATCCGGGAATTCCGCGACTTCTCGAAGGAAGTTAAGCCGGGCGAAATCATCGGCGCGACTTTGTTCGCCGTCGGCGATTTCATTGACGCCATCGGCACGACCAAGGGTCGCGGCTTTGAAGGCGTTGTGAAGCGTCACCGGTTTGCCGGTGGTGATTCCACGCACGGTGCCAAGGGCTTTCATCGGCGCAACGGCGCCATCGGCCAGCGTTTGTTCCCCGGCACGGTCATGCGCGGCATGAAAATGCCCGGTCACATGGGCCAGGACACGCGCACCACGCAGAACCTTGAAGTCATTCAGGTTCACGAAGTGGACAATCTCCTTTTGATCAAAGGCTCGATTCCCGGCGCTGAAGGCGATTACGTCGTCATCCGCGAATCGAAGAAACGTCCGAAGGGCTGGAAGCCGCCGGTCGTCGCGGTCAGCAAGAAAAAAAGCGCAGCTGCCAAACCCGTAGCCGCCAAACCTGAAGCCGCTGCCAAGAAATAACGAGCCATGAAAATTTCCATTAAAAATCTCGAAGGAAAAGATCAGGGCGAACTCGAAGTGAAGTTCGCCATGATTGAAAACGGAAAAGGCACGCAGGCCGTCCACGATGCCGTTGTCGCCTATCGCGCGGCCCAGCGCAGCGGCACCGCCTGCACCAAGACCGCCGGCGAAGTCGCCGGCACGAACAGGAAACCGTGGAAGCAAAAAGGCACCGGGCGCGCCCGTGCCGGTTCCTTCCGATCCCCGTTGTGGGTCGGCGGTGGTGTCGTTTTCGGTCCCAAACCGCGCGACTTCACGAAGAAAATTTCCAAGAAAACCCGTGCGCTCGCGTTGCGCAAGGCGTTGAGCGAACGGCTCAAGGCCGGCGACGTGGTGGTCGTGGACGACTTGAAACTGGCTTCGCACAAGACCAAGGCCTTCACGCAAGTGATTGCCGCCTTGGAATTGAACGGAACCGCGCTGATTGTTTCCGCCGGTGTGGACCAGAACCTCATGCTGGCCGCACGCAATCTGCCGCTCGTCACGTTGACCACCGGCGATACGCTCAACACCTACGACGTGTTGCGCCCGGACAAACTCCTCTTCACCAAGAGCGCGTTTGAACAAGTCGAAGCCCGTTTGAACAAAGAATAACATGAACCCTTTTGAAATCATCAAGACCGTCCGCCTGACGGAAAAAGGCACGCGGCAATCCAACCAGAAGGTGCGTTTCTTTGAACGCGACAAGACCGGCAAGCCGGTCTTGGACGACCAGGGAAAACCTAAAATCAAGGAACGTCCGCTCAACCAATACACCGTCGTCGCCGACCGCCTCGCCACCAAGCCGCAGATCCGGCAGGCCGTGCAGGAACTGTTCAAGGTCAAGGTCACCAGGGTCAACACGATGAGTGTGCGCGGCAAAGCCCGCCGCAAACGCACTGCGCAGGCCGGCCGCACCTCGGCCTGGAAGAAAGCCATCGTCACGTTGAAAGACGGCGACAAGATTTCTTTGACCTGATCGAAATTTGAAATCACCACGGCGCGGAAAATTATTCCGCGCCGTTTTTTATTTTTGGGTTTGGAGTTCCGCGTTTACGCGGCTTCTCCGAACCGCCTGAAGGCGGAACTCCAAACGGAACTGGCTGTCTATTTTCCGGGTTGGACAGCCTTTGTCCGGGCGGCTCTGGCAAAATCTTCACGTCTGCTGCTGTGAACAACTCAATGTGGCGCAGCGGCGGACGGCGGCTTAATTTGACAACGCAATTGTAGGAGACGACGTGAGGAGTCTCTAAATTTTACCGATGTGAGCCTCGTCATCTCGGCTCCTACAAAATCAATATGAACCGGATTTTGCATGTGGACGGCGACAGTTTTTTTGCGAGCTGCGAGATCGCGCTCGATAAAAATTTGGAAGGCCGCGCCGTGTGGGTTGGCGGCGGACGGCGCGGCGACGGCATCGTCATCGCGGCCAATCGCGCGGCGAAAAAATTCGGCGTCAAGACCGGCATGGCGTGTTTTGAGGCGAAGCGGATTTGTCCGCGCGGCGTGTTGTGCAAGCCGCATTACGACGAATACCGGCGCATTTCGGCGGAGATGTTTCATGTGCTGGAAGAGTATTCGCCGACGCTCGTGCCGGTTTCGATTGACGAAGGCTTCCTTGATTTTTCCACGATGGCCAGCGTGGTCTGGCGCGACACGACGCCGGAAAAATATGTGCGCGAAATCTGCGACCGCATTGCGCGCGAAGTGGACATTCCCGTGTCCGCGGGCCTCGCCAATTCCTCGCGCCTCGCCAAACTCGCGACGGACGCGGGCAAGCCGGGGTTTCTCGAAGTCAAACCCGGCGAGGAAAAGGAGTTTTTGAAAGATCGTTCCGTGCGCGAACTTTCCGGCATCGGCAAAAACCGTCAGCGTTCGCTCGCCGCGCTGGGCGCGCTGACGTTTGGCCACGTTGCAAAACTGCCTTCGACTTTGCTCAAACAAAAATTCGGCATCTGGGGCCAGCAGCTCTGGCTGTTCGCGAACGGCCTGTGGAACGAGCCGCTGCTGCTCGAAGTGAAGGATCGCACGACGATTTCCAGCAACACGACGCTGCCTTACGACGAGCCGGATTACGAGGCCGCGCTGACGTTTGCGTTGAGCGAGGCGACGCGGCTTACCGGCCAGTTGCGCCGTGAGCAGTTGCAGGCGCGCGAGCTGTCGCTGACGATTCGCTTCAATGATTTCAGCGAGGTCGGCGGCACGCATCGTTTTCGCGAACCGCAGTTTTTGAATTCAATTTTCAACACGGCGCTGGAAGAAATTTTCCACGACTGCATGGCCGGGCAATTCAAACCTGTCCGGCAAATCCGCATTGCGTTCTGGAATCTCGCGCGGCTGGACCTGCAGCCGACGTTGTGGGGTCGCACCGACGCGGAACGCTGGGGCGCGCTCGACGACGCGACGCATAAACTGAATTCACAATTTGGAAATTCATCGGTGATGACCGGCGCGCAACTGGCGTTGCAGCAGGTTGACGCCGCGCATAAAAATCCGGCGGCGAAATGTCCCTTCGTGCCGCAGCGTGAGATGGTGAAAAAACTCTGGGGCACGGACGCCGACCCGCTGGCGCACAAGGGCGACTGGGAAAAACGGCTGGCGAAAGTCAGCAAGCAGTTGCAGTTTCAGCATTAAACAAAAGTCAATTCATCCAGTCTGGAAATCCGATGTTTAGCGCGGCGGCGTTGACATCGTAATCTTTGTGCCACGGCAGATTCCATAAATCTTTTGGGCGCGAATAACGAACGGAGCTGTCAAAGAAAAGGATGTTCACCCCTTTGCCATGCCGCGCCATGGCGAAGTGATGCATCTCGGCATTGGCACCCATCCATTCCCCGTTTGAGCCTGGCGGCATATCATCAGAATGCGGCCCGCCGCCGCGCCACATCGCGTCCAGAAACAGGGGAGTGACCGAAGGCTGGTTTGGAATATCGTATTTTCTCCAGTTATACACGGCGAGCCGCCCTTGGATATTGTTGGTGTCCGGATTGTAGACCCAGCAATTGAGACCATAACTGGCCAGCAACCAATGGGCGGAATCAGTCGGGTCGGGGATGGGAAAATCATAGGCGGTGGTTGGTCCGCCATAATCCACGGCATTTGGGTCGTCGGGAGTTGTGTGAACTTCCTGCTCACCCGGCCCGCGCCGGTCGGTCGCTTTCGGGCAAAGGAGTAAGGCGGGCTTTTGCTGGTGGCTGTTGGTGAACGAGAGCACCCATGCGCCGCGTGCCCAATCGGCCGCCGTGCCTGACATGAACGAATTATTATTTTCGTCGGCATAAAGCCTCCACATGATGCCCCACTGTCTGAGATTGGAAATACAAGTGGCATCACGCGCCTTGTCCTTGGCGCGGCTCAACACCGGAAGCAACATTGCGGCGAGAATGGCGATGATGGCGATGACCACCAGCAATTCAATCAAGGTGAAGGCACGGTCTTTTGGCCGCACGGAGTTCATTGGAATCATTGAACTATAATACGGACGGAATGAAACAGTTTTTTTTGTCTGCAATTCGCCTTCAAAAATCCGAATGCGAAAGGTCCGTTCGTGCCGCAGCGCGAGATGGTGAAAAAACTTTGGGGCACGGACGCCGACCCGCTGGCGCACAAGAGTGATTGGGAAAAACGCCTGGCCAAAGTGAGCAAGCAAATTCAGTTTCATCGCTGACGATTAACGGAGCGCGGCTGTGTCCGCAGGACCAGCCGCAGCGCGTGGCAGGCGAATGACACATGGATTAAAGTGCGTGCTGCGGCTGGTGCTTTGCACACAGCCGCGCTCCGTTTGTTGCCAACCATCCCGCCCCGCAAAAATTGGAGTTTGCACAATGGACTTTGCGCTTTGAAGTCGTGCGCTGGCCGCATATAAATTGTGCGTGCCGCAATCAAATTTGCCCGCCATCAATGCCAGCACGCGCCTGTGCGCGGTCATCGGCTCGCCGGTCCGCCATTCCGCATCGCCGGCGATGCACAATGCCGCCTACGCCGCGCTCGGCCTGAACTGGCGTTATCTCGCGTTTGAAGTGGATTCGAAAAATCTGCGCGCGGCCATCGAAGGTGCCAAGGCGATGGGTTTTGCCGGATTAAATCTCACCGTGCCGCACAAATTGCTCGCCGTTGAAATGGTGGACGAGTTGGATGAATCGGCGAAAACGTGGGGGGCGGTGAACACGATTCGCTTCGGGCCGGACGGGGCGGTCGGTTTCAACACAGATGCGGACGCCATCACGCGCGCAATTCGTGAAGATTTGGAGCTGGAACTGCGCGGCGCAAAAGTTTTGCTGCTCGGTGCTGGCGGGGCCGGGCGCACGGCGGCTTTGAAACTCGCGTCGGAAAATGTCGCAGAACTTTTTCTCGTCAACCGCACGCAAAGCAAGGCGGAAGAAATTGCGAAAGAAATCAAAAAGCGTTTTCCGTCCGTGCGCGTCGCGTCGGGTTTTCCAAAAGCTATGGTTGATCTGGTGATGAATGCCACGTCGCTTGGATTGAAAGCGGACGACGCCTCGCCGCTGGATGAAAAACAATTTTCCCTGAAACAAACGCGGGCCGTCTACGACATGATTTACCAACCAGCGGAGACAAAATTGCTGGCCGCCGCCAAAGCTGCCGACTGCAAAACGGCGAACGGCATTGGGATGCTGGTGCATCAAGGCGCGAAGGCGTTTGAAATCTGGACGGGTAAATCCGCGCCGTTGGAGGTGATGCGCCGCGCGGCGGAAGGAAGCGTTTATGGGCTTTGACACGATCCTTGACGCGCGCAACTGGGAGACGGTGCCGTTCCATTTCTGGTCGTCGTGCTTCTTCGTGTTCGGCTGCATCGTGGGTAGTTTTCTGAACGTGTGCATCTACCGGATGCCGCTGGACTTGAGCGTGGTTTCGCCGCCGTCGCATTGTCCGCACTGTAAATACTCGATCCCGTTTTACCTGAACATCCCGCTGCTGACGTGGCTCTCACTGCGGGGCCGTTGCAAAAATTGCGGTGCGCCGATTTCACCGCGCTACTTCATCGTGGAACTGCTGACCGGCGTGATGTTTTTGAGCTGCTGGCTGATGTTCGGCAATCCCAATCATCCGCTGCCATCCATGCCGCTGGCATTGGTTTATTCCATTTTTATTGCGGGTTTGATCGCGGCGACGTTCATTGATTTCGAGCATTTCATCATCCCGGACGAAATCACGCTGGGCGGCGCGGTGGTGGGATTTGTGATTTCATTTTTCCTGCCGCAACTGCACGGCGCGACGACGAACGGGCAGGGGATGGTGCAAAGTTTGCTGGGCATCGCCGGCGGCGCGGGAATTGTCTATGCGATTTTGCGGCTGGGAAAATTGATGTTCGGCCGGCAGCGGCTGAAATTGGAACCGGATACTAAAATTGTTTTTACCGAAACCGCGCTGTGCCTGCCGGACCAGGAAATTCCCTACGAAGAATTTTTTTACCGGAAGACGGACGCGATTGTCTTGCAGGCGCGGACGGTCGAGCTGGTGGACCGTGGCTACAAGGATGTGACCGTGCGTTTGTCGCCGTCTGAATTAAAAATCGGCGACGAAATCATCAATCCCGAAAACGTCACGCATCTCGAAGCGGTCTGCTCGGAAATCGTGGTGCCGCGCGAGGCGATGGGCTTGGGCGACGTGAAATTCATGGGAGCCATTGGCGCGTTCATCGGCTGGCAGGGTGCGTTGTTTTCGCTGATGGTGAGTTCGATGATCGGCGCGGCGGTGGGCATCGTGCTGATTGTGCTGCGCAAACGCGAATGGTCATCGCGGATGCCCTACGGTCCGTATATCGCGCTGGCGGCGGTCATCTGGCTGTTCGGCGGGAAGAAATTGTTTCACGCAATTTTCGCCATGTGAACGGAGTTGCTGCAAAACGCAAATAATAAAACCAGGAGCGTGCGGCTGGGAAAAAATAATTGCCCGCCCATTTCAAATCGCAAAGTCCGTGTATTCCGGCTTCACCGCTTCCGTTGGTGCGGACAACATTCCCGCCGCCACCGTTGCGTTCGTGCCTTGCTCGATCAAAATAAACGAGCCGGTCAAACGGTTCGTAGTGTAGCCATCAAACACAATCGGCTTCGCAGTTTTCAAGCGGACAGCGCCGATGTCATTGATCGCCAGCGCCGCCGGTTCCGGTTCCGGTTCGAGCGTGGTCATGTTGATCCGGCTTTCCAGTTTGCTGACGATGGCCTGGACGGTTTGCGTGGCGTGCTTGAGAAAATATTTTTTGCCCGCCTGTAACGGGCGGCTGTGCATCCAGCAAATCTGCGCGTGCAAATCCGCGCTGCGTCCCGGAAGATTTTCCAAGCCCACAAGCATGTCGCCCCGGCTGATGTCAATGTCGTGCTCCAGACAGACCGTCACCGATTGCGGGCAGAACGCCTCGTCCAGCGAGCCGCCGTAAGTCCAGATGTCCGCGACCTTGGTCTTGATGCCAGCGGGCAGCACGACCACTTCCTGTCCCTTGCGCACGATGCCGCTGGCGATCTGTCCGCTCAAGCCGCGAAAGTCATGCAGTTGCCTGTCCGTGGGATTGTTCGGACGGTTGACCCATTGCACGGGAAATCGAAACGAGTTCAGGTTCCGGTCGCTCGCGATGTGGACGGTTTCCAGATGATCCAGCAACGTCGTCCCGCCATGCCATTTGCAGGCCTTGGAGTGTTCCACCACGTTGTCGCCGTTCAACGCGCTCATCGGAATAAATTTCACATCGCGAAACGCGCCGAGCTTCGGCAGAAAATCCTCGATCTCATCGCGGATTTCCGTGTAGCGCTCCTCGCTCCAATCAACCAAATCCATCTTGTTCACCGCGATGACCAAGTGCGGAATCCCCAGCAGCGCCGCGATGAACGTGTGCCGCCGCGTCTGCTCGATGACGCCCTGCCGCGCGTCCACCAGCACGATCGACAGGTTCGCCGTGCTCGCGCCCGTGACCATGTTGCGCG
>DMQW01000333.1 GCA_003455565.1 Limisphaerales bacterium | reverse complement strand
GAAAATCAGAGACTCCTCACGTCGTCTCCTACATTCTTCATTTGTTTTTCACGTCCCACGCGTCGCGCAGGCCGTCGCCGAGGAAGTTCAGCGCGAGCAGAGTCGTCACCAGCACGCCGCCGGGAAAAACAATCAGCCACCAGTAGATGCGGATGGGATTGATTTGCGAAACGCCTTCGGCAATCAGAGTTCCCCAGCTTGCCATCGGCGGCTGCACACCGAGGCCGAGGTAGCTTAAAAAAGATTCGTAGAGGATGATTGCGGGCACGGTTAACGCAACGTAGGTGATGGCGACGCCGAAAATGTTTGGGATGATGTGACGGAATAAAATATGCCGAGTGCTCGCGCCGAGGGCGCGGCTGGCCTCGACAAAGGCGCGCGACCGCAGCGACAGCACCTGACCGCGAACAATGCGCGCCATGGTGAGCCACGAAATCGCGCCCAACCCGACGAAGAGCAGGATAACGCGCAAAGCACTGGCCGCAGCGGGCGATGACTGGACAAGCTGCGATTGCTTGAGCGATTCGCCGAGCGTCGTCAACAGCACGATGACGAAAATGATTGAAGGAAGTGAATAAAGAATGTCCACAATGCGCATCAGCGCGCTGTCCACGCGGCCACCAACATAGCCTGCCACGGAACCCCAAAGAACACCGATGACCAGACTCACGCCAGCGCCGACAATGCCGACCAATAGTGAAATTTGAGCGCCGAACAGCACCCGCGAAAAAATGTCGCGCCCGTGGACGTCGGTGCCGAACCAGTGGTGGACATCGGGCGCGGTGAATTGCGCGTCGGAAAGCTGGTCGGGGTTGTGCAGCAACGCAAAACCGCCACCGCCAATTTTTAGCAAAACCGGCCACGCGATGATGGCGACGATCAATGAAACCAGATACCACGCGCTCAAAACGGCGGCGCGATTTTTTTTGAACCGCCGCCACGCGCGCTGGCCGGGCGAAAGATGTTGTTGCGTAGGCTCACTCATATTTTACGCGGGGGTCGAGCATGGTGTAGGCGAAGTCCACGACCAGATTCAGCCCGATGAGCAGCAGCGCGTAAAGCAGCGCGAGGTCAACGGTCATCATGTAATCTGAATTCAAGGAGCTGTTGATGAAATAAACGCCGATGCCGGGAATCTGAAAAATATTTTCAATGACGAACGAACCGGTCAGTAGATCGGCGAGCATCGGCCCGGCATAGGAAACGACCGGCAGCAGCGCGATGCGGAAGGCGTGCTTGAAAAGCAGGCTGGTTTCGCCCAGGCCTTTGGCGCGGGCGGCGGTGACAAATTCAGATTGCGCGGCGCCCAGCATTCCTTCGCGCATGAGCCGCGCAACTTTTCCCATGAAATAGGAGCCAAGGGCAATCGTCGGTAAAATCATGTGCCACGGCGATTCCCAGAGCGCGACGGGCAGCCATTTTAATTTAATCGCGAAGACTAAAATTAAAACCGGCGCGATGACAAAACCGGGAATACAGACGGTGACGAGCGCAAGAAAACTGCCGAGGTAATCGGGCCACTGTCCGCGACGGGCCGCCGAGAAAAACCCCAGGGGAATGCCAACGACCATGGCGAATCCAAACGCCAGCGAACCCAGCGTCATGGAGACCGGCAGGCCTTGGGCGATGATGTCGCTGACATTGTGGTTGCGGTATTTGGTGGAGGCGTTCCAACTGGCCGGAGCGTGCTGCCAGGTGCCTTGCGGATCTTTTTCCCACACCAGACCGAAGTAGCGCAGGTATTGTTTCCAGAGCGGTTCGTCCAGATGATACAGGGACTGCAAATGGCGCTCGATTTCCGGCGAGGCGGGCTTGCGTTCGCGGTCGAACGGGCCGCCCGGCGCGAGATGCACAAGAATAAACGCCAGCGCACTGATGACAATCAGCAGCGGAACCGCAAAGGCGAGGCGTTTGAGGAAATACATTTAAGGTTGGGTTTTGATTTTTCGAATCGCTTGCAACGGATGTTCGTCAATCAGGTTTTGCCAGATGCCCTGCACTTTGTTGGTGTCGAAATAATTTATGCCGACGTAAAAATAAAGCGGAATGATGGGAACTTCATCGCGCACCAGCAGGGTTTCGGCCTGCTGGAAAATTTTTTCACGCTGGCGCACATCGGTCTGTGCGTTCGCCGCCCGGATTAAGGCATCGTAACGATCATTCTTCCAGCCCGTGCGGTTGTTGCCGTCGCCGCTGGTGAACATGCCCAGAAAAGTATTGGCGTCGTCGTAATCACCGATCCAGCTGGAACGCGAAAGCTGGTAATCCAACCGCGACTGGCAGCCCCAGAAAACCTTGGTCTCAACCTGCCGCAGATCCATCTGGATGCCCAGCTCGTCGCGCCACATCTGCTGTAATTCAACCGCGATGTTCTCGTGAATTTTATCGCCGCCACCCGCAGCGGCATTGAAAAGATATTCAATGTGCGGAAAGCCTTTGCCGCCCGGATAACCGGCCTCGGCCAGGAGCTTTCTGGCCAGTTCCGGATCGTGTCCCAGACCTGCGGGCGAAGTGTAATTCACCGTGCCAACGGGCACCAGATGCGATGCGGGCAATTCGCCAGCCTTCGTGATTTTTCTGACGATGCGTTCCTTGTCAACAGCCAGTGCCAGCGCCCGACGAACCCGCGCGTCGTCGAACGGTTTGTGCGTGACGTTGAAGCGCACGAAATAGGTGCCGAGATAATTGAACGGGTGGAAATCAGCCCGCTTGACCAGCACATCCGCCAGTTGCGCTGGCACGAGTTCCTTGTCCCAGACGATGTCCGCCTGACCGCGTTCGTAAAGGTTCAACGCCGTATTGGCGGAGCCGACCGGCAGGATGTCAATGATCTCCGATTGGGTGTTGGTCGCATCCCAGTAACGGGGATTTTTTATCAGACGAATCTTGTCGTTGAGCCGCCAGATGGCGAGTTCGAACGCCCCGCTGCTCGGCAAAGGCCGCGCCATCAACCAACGGTCGCCATATTTTTCAATCGTCTGGCGCGGCACCACCGACAGCGTCGGAAACGCGCACAGGTCGAGAAAAAATGCCGTGGGGGATTTCAATTCGACGCGCACAGTGAGTTTGTCCGGCGCGCGGACGCCCACCAACGACGGGTCTTTGACCTGGCCGGCGTTGAATTCTTCCGCGTTCCGGATGTAAAAAAGCTGGCCCGCATAGTCGCAGGCGGTTTTCGGATCAAGCGCCCGCAGCCACGAATAAACCACGTCATTGGCGGTGATGGCTTCGCCCGTGGACCAGAGCAGGTTCGTGCGGAGGTGAAAGGTGTAAATTTTTTCGTCCGGAGAAATTTCCCAAGTTTGGGCCAGCCCGGGAACGGGCCGGGCGGTCTGCGGATCCAGCCGGGTCAAACCTTCAAACAATCCCTGGACGACGCGCAGGTCAGCTTGGGCAACAACTATGGCGGGATCAAGCGACTCCGGTTCGGCCCCGTTGATGATGGTCAAGTCCGCCGGTGGTTCCTGCCGGGAACAACCCGCTGCCAGCGCCAGCACCGCCGCGAAAAAGAAAAAACGCGCCAGCGGAAAAATCCAGCGGGCGCGTCCGGGAAAACGCATGGTTTATTTTGCCGCGTTGGTCGCGGGTGCAGGAATGGACTCCGGCGTGGTCGAGAGCAGTTTGGTGGCGGCGGGCGGCGATGGTTGAACCGGCGCGGGCATGGGCAACTGCATCTGTTTTTGCTGGACCCCCTTGGCAAAAGCCGCCGTGTCATTTTTATTGTTGTGATACTTGTCCTGCAAATGGCCGGCTACCAACGCCAGGCCAATGAAAGTGACCGTCGCCCATTTGGTGATCTTGGTCAGGGCGTTGCCGGAGCCGGAGCCGAACAGCGCGTCCGCCGCGCCCGACCCGAATGCGATGCCTGCGCCCGCATCCTTCTTCGGCAATTGCACCAGCACGAGGAAAATCAGCAACAGACAGTTGATGACCAGTAAAATTATCAAAACGCCAACGATGAAACTCATAAATTTATACTAGATGGAATTTTTAATGATGTCACCAAAACTTCTTGCTTCAAGCGCCGCGCCGCCGACGAGCGCGCCGTCCACGTCCGGCTGGCTCATCAGTTCTTTCGCGTTGTTCGGCTTCACGCTGCCGCCATATTGGATGCGGACTTTCCTGGCGACGGCTTCGTCAAAAATCTTCACGAGCAGCGCGCGGATGAATGCGTGCACGTCCTGCGCCTGCTGCGTCGTCGCCGTCTTGCCGGTGCCGATCGCCCAGACGGGTTCGTAAGCGATGACCGTTTCAACCATCTGCTCTTTGGTCAGACCGGCGAGACTGCCGCGCACCTGCGTTTCCAAAACTTTTTCCATCTGGCC
>DMQW01000332.1:4504-6432 GCA_003455565.1 Limisphaerales bacterium | reverse complement strand
TCACACTTCTCGGATGAACCAAATATTGTTTCTGTTTTCCCAACTTTGGAATCGCAACATTTCTGCCATCAAAAATTGCTGGGGCATTCCTACCATGAACAAGCTGGTTGCGATAATCTCTAATGTCTTGAAGAGGATATTTCTCTTTGCGTTTCCATTCATCCTGCGCTTCTTTTCCACCTTTGATATTAGCGCCAGCGCCATGTGGGCGCTTGTCTAGCCAAGGGTCATAAGTTCCAGAACCGCGCGTTTCAAATCGTTCGAGCAACTCAAATGCAACATCCTGCGCCCCGACCAAGGAAGACATAGCAAAAACCAAATGATGAATGGTGAATGGCTTTTGCCTTTCTAAATCATGACAACGACAAAGTTGAACAAGCACTGTGTAGTGGAGTTGAGCCATGCATATGTGCTCTGAACTAAAGCCAAGCTTCGCTAGTTTCGCATCTGTGCAAAAATGAATATCAGCAGGGCGATTAGTAAGCTGCGTGACGAACTTTTGCCAAAACACTTCATAGCTTGGAAAGCTTGGTTTGATGAAAGGGATATAGAAGTTTTTTTCTATATCGTCTCCATCATTTTGCAATGTGTATGGCATAAGAATGTTCGTCAGCGTTCACTTCTTCTTCCCATGCACCTTCGCCGCGACTTTCAGGCGCAGGGCGTTGAGCCGTAAAGGGGTCAGTCCCATATTTTCTATTTCGCCGGAGTCACAGCCGGTTTTGGCGGGCGCGGGACGGGCGTGTGTTTTTCAACGTGGCTGGCGGTCGCCCATTCGGCGAGTTTGGCCGGATTGTTTTTGTAGATGTTGGGCACGATGGTTTTGAGGACGTGCAGGGCAATCGCGGCTTTGTGTGCCGTGTCTTCCAATCCGCCAGTCGCTCCGGCCTGTGCTCCAACGCCCGCGCCCTTGGCAGTAATCGAGGCTTCAAAGGCGGTGATGTCCGTGCCGAGTTGCGTGAGAAAGGTGGCGGACAGTCCGAGGCTGATGAGTTGCGCGGAGAACGCCGCCGCGTCGGTCTGAAAGGCGCGGGCGGAATTGAGCAAGGCCTGGTCGCCGCCGCTGCGGGGCATGAGAAATTTTCCATCGAGTCCCGCCGTGCCAAGCAGCACGAGGGAATGAACGGCGGTGGTGATGCCGAGCAAATCGGCGTGCAGGTGAAATCGTCCGGCGACTTTGTCCATGACGCTGCTGTGCGCCGCGTCGCCGCCGGAAACTTGCGCGCCACCGAGCGTGGCGGTCTGCGGAACGGCGGCGCTGACGAGGGCGAATTGCTGTCCGCCCATGCTGGCGGGCAGGAAATCGGCGGCGTTGGCGATGCCAAAGGCGTCCACGTTTTTGAAGGCGGCGGTGAGGCTGGTGACTTGGTGGTTCATAATTTGATGTTCTTTTTGTTATTTTGGAATTGTGCTGGCGATTATCCGCCGGTTAAAAGTTGGTGCAAGATTATTTTTGACTTCGTTTTTTGACCTCCCTCACCCCAGCCCTCTCCCCAAGGAGAGGGAGCCGGTTTGGCAGTCTTTTGGCTAACGGATGATTGTCCGGTCAATCCAGTCGCTCGTATTTTCAAGCAGGCGGGGAGCGTTTCTCCCTCTCCGCTCCATCGGATGGAGGGGAGAGGGCCGGGGTGAGGTGAGGGTTTGGCCGGATGAGGGCGGTCGTAAAACCATCATTTTTTGCCTAAAATCAAAGAAAACGAGGCTTTTTGCCCGCACAGATCGAAAAATGGCCGCACGGATGGATTTTCGCCCGCACGGAAGGGAAAGAGGCTCGCACGGAACGGCCAATTGCCCGCACGGATTGAATTTTGCCCGCACGAACCGGAAAATGGCCGCACGGAACGATTTATTGCCGCACGGAACTGGAATTTGCCCGCACAGATCGGTTTCGGGGCTGCGGGAAGCGATTTTCGCCCGCACGGAAGGGA
>DMQW01000332.1:0-4226 GCA_003455565.1 Limisphaerales bacterium | reverse complement strand
ATTGCCCGCACGGATTGAATTTTAGCCGCACGGACGGGAAAATGGCCGCACGGATTGATTTATTGCCGCACGGAACTGGAATTGTTCCGCACAGATGGATTTCGAGGCTGTGGGAAGCGATTTTTACCCGCACGAAGCGGTTTGAAGGTTGCACGACTGATTTTTGCCATCCAGTTTCTGTCGAGCTTTCTTCGCTCAAAAAAGATTCAGCCGCGAGTCCCGCCAATCCACGCGAATTGAACCGGCAAAAATCCGCGCCAATCGCGTCAAGAAATCCGCATCCTCTATTCCGCCCGCACTTTTTC
This sequence comes from Limisphaerales bacterium, assembly GCA_003455565.1. Taxonomy (GTDB): domain Bacteria; phylum Verrucomicrobiota; class Verrucomicrobiia; order Limisphaerales; family UBA11358; genus UBA11358. The sequence goes on along the minus strand of DMQW01000332.1, from coordinate 3,921 downwards.
CACCAGAATCCTGGACGGGTCGCTTACGCCGAGCTGGAGCAGCGCGGCGTTGGTGTAGATTTCAAAATTGGAGCGCAACGGCGGCACGTCGAACAACCGGCGTTCGTGCGCGAGTTCCTGCAAGGCGAGCGTGTCCAGCGCCACGGGGTCGCGGCTGAACCAGAGCTGTTGCAGCACGGTGGAGTATTGCAGGTAGCCCGCCGGGCCGCCCTGAAACTGGCCGAGCAGCGCGTCGGTGACGTGCAGCACCACGCGGTCGCCGACGACGGGCAGCGCGTCAATCTCCGGCAGCGCGACGGCCAGCCGGTCGGGGTCGCCTTCAAACCGCCGGGTGTTGTCCACGCTGCCGAGCGCGAGGCTGAAAAAATGGCCGCAGACGCCGGCGTCGTTTTCATTGATGAGCGGCGCGACGGAAATGATTTTCGTCAGGCGCTGGCTGACGAGCCTGGAGACGAAGGATTTTTTGCCGACGCCAGAATTTTTGTTGGTGTTGCCAAATTCCAGATCGCCCCAGACGAGCTGGCCGATGACGGGCGAGTCGGGCAGATAAAAAGTCTGTTCGTCGTAACCAGAATTCGCCGCGCCCGCCACATGGACGCCGAGCGACTGGCCGAACTTGAAAAATCCGGCATGGCGCAGGTCGTCGGCGTGCTTGTCCCAAATAATAATATGGTCGGGCGGCAAACCGGCGGCGATCAGTCCGCGCGCAATCGCGGCGACGACGGCGGGTCGCGTGCCGCAAATCGGGCCGGGTTCGGAAAAGACCTTGATGCCCACGGTGTCACTGGTTTTGACGAGACTTTGCCACGCGGCGGCGACGCTGGTGGTGCGGGTGAACTTTATCAGGCCAAGATTGAAGGCGGCGGCGACGCGTTCGTCGTCCGGCAGAAAGGCGTCGAGCAGATTTTCGCCTTGAACCAGCACGACGCGCCCGGCGGAATTGGTCTGGTGAAGCGGGGAAAAATCGGCGGCGACGGCGGACAGTCCACAAAGGCAAATTGCCAGCGACACGGCACGGAACAACCCCAACTTCCTAGGGCGTGTTTGCAAAATGGTGGCACGGGCGTCGCGCCCGTCAAATCCGGCGTCGCGCCGGATTTCGTCAGTTACCATCCATTGCTGATTGTCCGCAGAAACCAAAGCCAGATCACGTCCCACAACGGTTTCGGGCGGGACGCCCGAAACAACAGGCCAGAGGCCTGTGCCACCCATCTGATTTTGAAGACAGTCCCCAGTCTTAATCATCATCGTAATCTTAATCTGCTTCTTCGTCGCCGGATTAAGATTAAGAGCCGGATTAAGATTATGACCAAACCAGTTTTGTGCGTTTCTTGACACTTTCAAGCGCGGATGTTACCACCACTGCGGATGCTGGCAAAAAACATTTTATTTCGGAGCGGCGCAATTTTATTTCTGGCGCTGACGGTCATACTGGCCGGTTGCACACCGGCGGGACCGAAGGCGTTGCTTAAGGGAAAAAAATACCTCGATCACGGTGATTACGCGGACGCGGTGGCGCAGTTCAAAACCGCCACGACGCTGCTGGCGACGAACGCGAACGCATGGAATTATTATGGCGTGGCGTTGCAGCGCGCGGGCCAGCCGGACGACGCGGCGAACGCCTACAAGCAGGCTTTGAACCTGAACCGCGATCTGGTGGAGGCGCATTTCAATCTCGGCAGCCTGTGGCTGGAGCAAAACAAACCGGACGCGGCGAAAACGGAATTCACCGCCTACACGCTGCGGCGCACCAGTGACCCGGCGGGCTGGCTCGAGCTCGGTTCCGCGCAGTTGAAACTGGGCGAGATTATTCCGGCGGAAAAAAGTTTCAGCACCGTCCTGTATTTGAAGCCGAATGACGCGGAGGCTTACAACGGTCTCGGCCTGGCGCGCATTCAGCGCAATAAACCGCAGGAGGCTGCGAAGTTTTTCAACGCCGCCGTGCAATCGCGACCGGATTTTGCCCCGGCGGTTTTGAACCTGGCGACGGTGAACCAGCAGTATTTGCGCGACAATAAAACCGCTTTGGAAAATTACAACGCCTACCTCGCGCTCACGCCGCGTCCGGCCAATTGGGAGGAAGTGAACGCGCTGGCCAGCGGCCTCGAACAATCACTCGCGCCGTCTGCGGCGGTGACGACCACCAGCGCAAAAGCAAATTCGCCGGAACCGAAACCCGCGCCGGAGCCGAGACCGCCGCCGAAAATTCCCAACGTCGTCACATCGCATCCAGCCATTTCGCCGAAGCCGTCGCCGGCGGTAAGAGTGGTCACTGCCAATCCGCAGCCGGCACATCCCGCGCCGGTCGTGAAAACTCAAGTGGTGCCGGTGAAACCCGCGCCGCAAATGGTGACGACGCCGAACCCGACGGTGGCGGTAACCGCGTCCGAGCCGTTGGAAGTTCCGATGCCCGAACCGGGGCAGAAATCCGGTTTCTGGCACAAGCTGTTTAGTCCTTCCAAAAAGGAAAATCCGCCGAACGCGAAGTTCATGGAAAAGGGACTGACGCCGCTGCCCGCGTCGGGCGAACCGGTCGTTCATGCCGCCGCGCGGCCGGTGGAGGTGACGCCCGCGCCGGTGAGTTTTGCGCGTTACAATTATCTTTCTCCGCGCAAACCGGCGGCGGGCGACCGGCGTTCCGCGAGCGGCGCGTTCACCAAGGCGCAGATGTTTGAACAGGATGAAAAATGGCTGGACGCGGTGCAGTGGTATCAGACGGCGGCGCAGCTTGACCCGGCGTGGTTCGAGGCGCAATACAACACGGGCGTGCTGGCGCACCGGCTGCGGAATTATCCGCTGGCGCTGCCGAGCTATGAAAATGCGCTGGCCATCCAGCCGGATTCGGCGGATGCGCGTTACAATTTTGCGCTGGCCTTGACGGCGGCGGGCTATGCTACCGACGCGGCGCAGGAGTTCAAAAAAATTCTCGCGGCGAATCCCGGCGAGGTCCGCGCGCATCTCGCGCTGGCGAACCTTTGCGCGCAATCGTTGCACGACACGGCGCAGGCGCGGTCACATTATTTGAAGGTGCTGGAACTGGATCCGGGCAATCTGCGGGCGTCGGACATCCGCTTCTGGCTTTCGGCGAACCCGAAATAATTTGCGGCGGAAAAATTCCGTCAGGTTTCCATCAGCGACTTGAGTTGCGCGACGAATGCTTCGGGCATTCGCTTCGGTTTTTCTTCACGGCTGGTGCAGGCGTGAAAGGTTTCGGCTTCAAGAATCAGTTTTCCATCCTGGTTCAAAATGCGGTGGCCGAAATTCAGTCGCACGCGCTCGACGAGCGTCGGCCGGACTTCGATGGTCAGCAAATCATCGTAACGCGCGGGAAATCTGTAACGCATCCGCGCCTCGATGACGGGAAAAATAAAATCCGCGTCCTGGAACGACCGCACGGTCACGCCGAGCGAGCGGAGGAATTCGCCGCGCGCGGCCTCCAGCAAGTCGAGGTAGCGCGAATGGTAGATGTGGTCGCCGACGGTGCATTCGGCGTAGCTGACGCGGTGCAGGTGGCGGAACGGTTCAGACATGCGCACAGCGTAGGCGGCTGGACGGAAAGTTCAACGCCGAAAATTCCATTTGCGCGGCTGGCGATTGCGGTTATGTTGGCAACATGAACTGGCAGCAATTTCTTCCTCTGTTCATCGTGCTGGTTGTGGCGGTGATTTTCGTCTGGCGCAGTTCCGGCGGCAAGAAAACCGGCTGCGGCAGCAACTGCGGCTGTTCCCATGACCACGGTTCAAAAAAATCAGAGTAAAAATTCCAAAACTTTTTTGCCATGGCCGTAACCAAAGTCAGTTCAACCATTCATTTTGCCCCCCGCAGTTCCGCGCTGGGCGGTGCGGGCGAAACCGCCACGTGCCGTTGGGCGCCCAACACGGATATTTACGTCACGGATTCCGGCCTCGTCATCAAGGTCGA
>DMQW01000050.1:1960-4796 GCA_003455565.1 Limisphaerales bacterium | reverse complement strand
CGCGTGAAGCCGCTCAACGCCAGGCCGGGGCGGTTCACCGTCGGCTCGCGGATGATGCGGTCGAAGCCGGCCTCGCCGGCGATGAGCCGCATCTCTAGTGAACCGGCGTGTTCCTTGTAAAACTGTCCAACGGTTAATGGCTGTCGTTCCATAAAAAATTCAGATTAAGATTACGATTAAGTTTATGATTACGCGTGGCCGTTCTTAATCTTAATTGTAATCCTAATCATAATCCTTTAGTTACAAATTAAATTCCGGTCCCAGATAAATTTCCCGCGCCTGCGGATCATTCGCCAGAAATTCCGCGCTGCCTTCAACCAGCACCTGGCCTTTGTGGATGATATAGCCGCGGTCAATCAGCTTCAACGTCTCGCGCACATTGTGATCCGTGACCAAAATGCCCAGACCGCGCTCCTTCAGGCGGCGGATAATTTTCTGCACCTCGTAAACCGCAATCGGGTCAATGCCGCTGAACGGCTCGTCCAGCAAAAGTAATTTCGGACTCGTCACCAGCGCGCGCGTGATTTCCAACCGCCGCTTTTCGCCGCCGCTCAATTGATACGCCTTGCTCTTCGCAATCGGCGTCAAATCCAGTTCCTCCAGTAGATACTTCAGCCGCACCGCGCGTTCGGCGCGCGACAGCCTGCACGTCTCCAAAATCGCCAGAATATTTTCTTCCACCGTCAGCTTGCGGAACACCGACGGTTCCTGCGTCAGATAACCGATGCCGAGCCGCGCCCGTTTGTGCATCGGCAACGTCGTGATTTTGCGGCCTTGAAATTTCACCGAGCCTCCATCCGGCTTCACCACGCCGACGACCATGTTGAACGTCGTCGTCTTGCCCGCGCCGTTCGGGCCGAGCAATCCGACGATTTCGCCCGCGCCAACATTGACCGAAACGCCGTTGACCACGCGACGACCGCGATATTCCTTCGCCAGATTTTCCGTGACGAGCAACTGGCCGTTCAATTCTGTCGCGGCAGCTTTCATTTCAAAAAAGTTCCAAGCGGCGAGGCGTCCGTGTTGGTGCCGGTCGGAGGTGGCTCATAATGTATCTGCTGATTGTCGGCGTGAAAACTGCCTTTCCGTCCATTAACACGATTATAGTAAATTGGCTCGCCGGTCAGCCAGCCATTGGTCGTCTCAACCTTCGGGCTGCCGGTGAACGTCACCGTCTCATTCGTCACCGAATTCACCACGTTATAGACATAAACCCCCTTGACTGCGGTGACATGATACTTCTCGCCCTGCTCGTCCGTGTAATCAATCACCACATTGGTTTCAGCCTGCACCTGTTCCAGATGCCTGCCCTTCTTCGCTGGAAAAGTCACCGTCAGTTGCTCGCAGGTCAGCCGCACTTGAGGGTCGGTTACCAAGACGGGACCGTGATAAACCGCCTGCCGTAAGTTCTGATCAAAGTCCAAGCTTTTGGAAGTTATATCCATGATGACAGGGCGCGTCGGCGCGTTGGTGGCCGGCGCGTTCGTTTGCGCCGCCGCGACACCGCCGCACACAGACAGCAACAATAGAAAGATTTTTTTCATAAAAACGAGCCGTGGTTGTCCGCCGGAATTTCAATCACCGTATGCACATGGTTCGAGATGGAAATAGTGAGCGACGAGTTCGTCTGCCGCAATAAAAACCCCTCGCCCTCGATGCGGTATTTGCCATCGGCCGACCAAACTTCCAGCCGCCCCGGCGAGCTGGCCCAGTTGTCGAGCGGCGCGTAGGTGCATTGCGGCGCCTGCGCCACCGCCTGCAGCAGACCGTTGGTGCTGAACAGTTCAACCTTCAATTCTTTCACGTCCAGCAAGCCGCCCGGCAAAGGCGCCGCCGCCGCGCCCGACAACCGCATTTTGACCTGCTGGCCGTTCGGCTGTTCATAATACTGCTCCTGCGTAAAATCCGTCGCGTGCAAATCCTTCACGCCGCCGAGCGGCCCCGGCTGCTGCGCGCGGTTGTTCATGGCCGCGAACAAAAAAACCGCCGCCCCGGCCGCCCGATAAAATTTTGCCGCGATCAATTTCATTCGGAATAATTTTTTACAAACGGTTCCCATTTTCCCTGCGCCCGCAAAATCAGTTCCGCCACCTCGCGCACCGCGCCGCGCCCGCCCGCCGCCGACGTCACAAAATGCGCCGCCGCCTTCACCTCGGCCACGCCATCACCGACCGCCACCGCAAAACCTGCGCGTTGCAACGGCCCCAGGTCAATGATATCGTCGCCCACAAAACAAGTTTCCGCCCACGTCAGTTTTTCCTGCACGAGCAGATTCTCAATCGCGGCGGTCTTGCTCGTGGCGTCGCCCTGCTGGACGAGAAAATCAATCTTCAATTCCGCCGCGCGCATTTTCGTCGCCAGCGAAGGCCGCGCCGAAACCCAGCCGACCTTCAAACCCGCGCGCCGCGCCAGCACCAGGCCGAGGCCGTCGCGGATGTTGAACTGTTTGAACTCGCGCGCGCCGCCGATGAAAATCGAGCCGTCGGTCAGCACGCCGTCCACGTCGCACAAAAATAATTTGATACGCGTGGCGCGTTGTCGGATGGCGGCTGAAATTTTTGCGGGCATGGAATTCAAAAAAATTAACTTAACTGGTTCAGTGATATGTTGGGCGGAATTTTTACAATTCTCATTTGCCATTTGTATTGAGACCAGACGACTCTCCTTTAGTCCCAATTAACAGTCCAGCTTTGTCCTTTACAGAAGTCCCTGCCGAAAGATACCTGGCCACGGCAGGAGCCATTATCTCACCAACTTCGGGTTGTGGTGACATAGATTTTATTTTGATTTGGAGACGTGGGAGCAACGCCTTTTCGACATCATCTAACTTTTTAAG
>DMQW01000050.1:1541-1719 GCA_003455565.1 Limisphaerales bacterium | reverse complement strand
ACTTTTTAAGCGTGGCCTCACGCAAACTGGCAGGGAATGGACCGAGTATGTCCAACTCTTTTGATATTTTATCAAGACGGTCTGACAAAGAATTCATTTCCGCCGCAAAGTTAACAGCATTGGTATTGTTTAGCCGAAGCAGGGCATCTCCAGCAGCATATTCAATGGAATCAATTTC
>DMQW01000050.1:559-1360 GCA_003455565.1 Limisphaerales bacterium | reverse complement strand
GCATATTCAATGGAATCAATTTCTTTTGCGATGGCCTCTTGGCGTTTTTCTAATGAATTCTCAACCTGTTTTTGTTCACAACATCCAAAAAGAGCCAGCATTAACAATGGCAAAAGAAATCTCATGATTTTTTCGGCATTGAATTTTTCATTTCGCCGCTTCGTAAATTTTTTTGAGTTCGCCCAGAACTTTTTTCATCTCACCGAGCGGAATCATGTTCGGCCCGTCGCTCAAGGCTTCGTCCGGCTGCGGATGCGTCTCGATGAACAGACCATTCGCGCCGACGGCCAGCGCCGCACGCGCCAGCACCGGCGCGAATTCGCGTTGTCCCGCCGACTTGTCACCACCGCCGCCGGGCAGTTGCACCGAATGCGTCGCATCAAACACGATTGGAAAACCGAATGACTTCATGATTGGAATCGAGCGCATGTCGGCCACGAGATTGTTGTAACCGAATGTCGTGCCGCGTTCGGTGAGAAGAATTTTCTTTGCGCCCGCGAGCCGCGCCTTTTCCGCGACGCGTCCCATTTCGTTCGGCGAAAGAAACTGGCCTTTTTTCAGGTTCACAATTTTTCCCGTCGCGACGGCGGCTTCAATCAAATCGGTTTGGCGGCAGAGGAACGCGGGGGTTTGCAAAATGTCCGCGATTTCGCCCGCTGCGGCGGCCTGCGCCTCGTTGTGAACATCGGTCAGCACCGGCACGCCAAACTCATCGCGGATGTTGGCGAGCGTTTTCAATCCCGCCTCGACGCCCGGCCCGCGAAACGCCTTGCCCGACGTGCGGTTGGCCTTGTCGAAGCT
>DMQW01000050.1:0-331 GCA_003455565.1 Limisphaerales bacterium | reverse complement strand
GTGCGGTTGGCCTTGTCGAAGCTGGCCTTGAAGACGTAGAAAATTCCAAGCTGCTGGCAGGTTTTCGTGAGCGAAGCGGCGACTTGCCGGCAAAGTTTTTCATTTTCGATCACGCACGGCCCGGCGATCAAAAACAATTGGCGCGGCGAATTGAGATTTTTCCAGATGGCGGCGGCGTTGAGCACGCGGAATTATTAACACCGGCACCGGGGAAAGCAAATCCAAGCGCAGGTGTTTTTCCGCTTCAGCCCGCACGAACACACAACACCCCGCCGATGGCGCATTGCAAAATTTTTTTTAACCTCAGCCTAAAACGTCCGCCTGAAATAAA
>DMQW01000342.1 GCA_003455565.1 Limisphaerales bacterium | reverse complement strand
ACATTCAACATTCAACATTCAACGCCCAAGTCTGCGGACGCGGCGCGTTCATTGGATGTTCGATGTTCAATGTTGAATGTTGAATGTTTTTCCGCTCCTCAAAACTGGCTTCTGCTCAACTTCGGCAAGTGCGCTGCCGCGTTCAACATGGCGCTGGACGAGGCATTGCTGGAGGCGATGCCGCGCTTGCAAAAACCGGTTTTGCGTTTTTACGGCTGGACGGAACCGGCGGCGACGTTCGGCTATTTCCAAAAATTTTCCGAGGTGGAACGCGCCACGCATTTGCGTCCGCTCATCCGCCGTCCGACCGGCGGCGGCATCGTGCCGCACGATGCGGACTGGACTTACAGTGTCGTTTTTCCGCCCGGCCATGAATGGCATTCGCTCAAAGCCGAGGAAAGTTATCGTCGCATCCACGACTGGCTGCGGCTGGCGTTCGCGGAATTGAAAATTGAAACGGAACTCGCGCCGTGCTGCCGGAAAGCCGAAAGCGGAAAGCCGAAAGTAAAAATCCCAAGCGCGTGTTTCATTGGTTATGAAAAATCTGATCTGTTGTGGCGCGGCAAAAAAATCGCCGGCGCGGCGCAACGGCGGAACAAGCTGGGCCTGCTGATTCAAGGCTCGGTGCAGCCGCCGCCAATTTCTTTGGCGCGGACGGACTGGGAAAACGCGATGGGCGAAGTGGCGCGGACTCCATTCCACGTCGCGTGGAGCAAATTCACGCCGGACGCCGGGCTGGCCGCCCGGGCGGATGAATTGACCCGTCAAAAATATTCGCAGCATGGTTACAATCAAAAACGGTAGCGCGAACCGGAATGGTGCGCTATTTTCCGGCATCATTTTGACGCGATGCACCCAAAAGATCTTCCGGTTTTGCGCGGCGGGCTTGATCACCGCCGCCGTTTTTTTGGCGAGTCCGGTCTCCGGCCAGATTTTGATGAGCGGCGGGACGTATGCGCAGAATTTTGATGCGCTGGCGAGCAGCGGCACGGCAAACGGCTGGACGAACAACCTGACGTTGCCTGGCTGGTATGCTTCCAAAGCCAGCGCGGACAGCACAACTTTTTCCGCAGGCTCCGGCACCAGCGTCACGGGCGGCATTTATAGTTTTGGAACGAATGGAATTAATCCCGCCTCCGACCGGGCTTTGGGTTCGCTGGCCTCCGCCGGGAACACTTACGCCTACGGGGTGCGTTTCACCAACGACACTGCGTCCGCCCAGACCAACATCATCATTTCCTGCACCGGCGAGCAATGGCGGAATGGTGGCAGCGGCGTGGCGGAGACAATTTCTTTTTACTATGCGGCCGGCAGTTCGCCCATGACAAATTCATTTTCAGCGGCGGCATGGACAAGTTTTAATGCGCTAAATTTTACTTCAAGAATAACCTCTGCAAGCTCGGCGGCATTGGATGGCAACGCCGCCGCCAACCGGCAGGTTTTTGCAAATGTCGTGTTGACCGGAGTGGTGGTGCAGCCGGGACAGGAATTATTTCTGCGCTGGGCGGACACCGACGACGCGGGTTCGGACGACGGGCTGGCCATTGATAATCTGACGGTTTCATTCAATCCAACGGCCGCCAGCACCAACACGCCGCCGCCCGCCACAACCATTTTCACCAATGGCGCCATCACGCTCATGACTTACAATGTGAAGGGCAACGGCGTGGCCGACTGGAGCACCAACACCGCGCAGGTGCAGGCCATCGGGCGCGAACTGGTTTATCTCAAGCCGGACATCATCGCGTTCAACGAAATCCCCTACACCAACACCTGGCAAATGGCCAACTGGGTGACGGCGTTTCTGCCGGGCTATTTTCTGGCCACCAATTCCGGCACGGACGGATTCATCCGCAGCGTCATCGCCAGCCGGTTTCCGATCAACCGTTCGCAAAGCTGGCTGTCGCACGCGAATTTGAATCCGTTCGGCTACACAAACAATTCGAGCCAGAACGCGGACAATTTCACCCGCGACCTGTTCGAGGCGGAAATCAACGTGCCGAACTGGCCGCTGCCGCTGCACGTCTTCACCACGCACCTGAAATCCACCGGCACCGACTATGCCGACTCCGCCGCCAAACGCGCCGCCGAGGCGGCGGCCATCACGAATTTTTTTGCGACCAATTTTTTTGTGCTCTCCCCGGCGCATCCGTTCACATTGTCCGGCGACATGAACGACTCGGATACCAACACCCTCGCCATTCAGCGGCTCATCAGCCCGCCAACCACCCTGCGCCTGACCAATCCCACCAACCCGTTCACCGGCAGCATCAACACCTATTCCATCCAAAGCAGCGTCTCGGAACGGATTGATTTTATTTTTCCCAGCGCGCTGCTGGTCTCGAACATCATCGGCGCCCAGGTTTTCCGCACCGACCTGCTCACAAATTTTCCGTCAAATCTTTTCAGCAACGACGACAAAACCGCCTCCGACCATCTGCCCGTGCTGATGACCTTCGCCAATCCCTTCGACACGCCGTTCAAATTATTGTCCATCGCGCGGACAAATCAAAACGTCACGCTCAAATGGGAATCGCAGAATAACCGGAATTACAGCATCGAAGCCTCGACGGATCTCGTCGCGTGGACTCTGTTCGCCACGAACCTTGCGACCACGACCACCAATGCCACTTACACTTTCACGAGCAACAACGTCCCCGACCGGATAAAATTCTTCCGCATCTATCGCGTGCCGTGAACAGCGTTGCCTCCGCCCGCCGCAGCCATTAAATTTCGCGCCGCATGATCC
>DMQW01000144.1:4433-5724 GCA_003455565.1 Limisphaerales bacterium | reverse complement strand
AGTTTTGAGTTTTTAATTTTGAATTTTTGAGTTGCTCCAGCGCGCATGTCAGTTCCGAAACATCAGCTTCCGTGTGTGCTGCCGTCAGCGTGACTCGCAAGCGCGCCGCGCCGCGCGCGACGGTTGGATAACGGATGGCGGGAACGAAAATGTTTTGTTCGCGCAGTTGTGTCGCGGCGGCCAAGGCTTTGGTTTCATCGCCGATGATGATGGGAACGATGGCGCTACCGTTATTTGTAGGTGACGACGTGAGGAGTCTCTGACTTTCTACGCAGGAAGATTTGAGACTCCTCACGTCGTCTCCTACAACTCGAACGTGACGCCAAAGAGTTTTACGGCGCGCCTCGCCTTCGGGTGACTGGATCAATTGAATTCCCGCAATGGCTGCCGCCGCCGCCGCCGGAACGGGCGCGGTGGAAAAAATAAAACTGCGGGCGCGGTTCACCAGAAAATCCACCAGCGCGCGGGAACCGCAAATGTAGCCGCCGCTCGCGCCGAGGGCTTTGCCGAGCGTGCCCATTTGAATTTCGATTTGCTCACTGACGCCGAGTTCGTTGGCGAGGCCGCGCCCGTTTTCACCGATGAGGCCGGTGGCGTGCGCCTCGTCCACCATGAGCCACGCGCCGTATTTTTCCTTGAGCGCGACAATTTCAAGGAGCGGAGCACCGTCGCCGTCCATGCTGAAAATACTTTCAGTGACGATGAGGACGCGCGTTCGATGTTGGATGTTCGATGTTGGATGTTCGATGTTTTCCTCCGCCCACTTCAAAATTGTTTCGAGGTCGTTCAGGTCGTTGTGATCAAAGATGCGGAGTTTTGCGCCGCTCAATCGAGCGGCGTCCACGATGCAGGCGTGAACGAGCTTGTCGAGAATGATGATGTCAGCTTTGCCGAGGAGCGCACAAATGGTGCCGAGCGCGGCGGCGTAGCCGGTGGAAAAAGTCAGTGCGGCCTCGGTTTTTTTGAAGGCGGCGAGCGCTTCTTCCAGTTCGTGAAAGGGTGCGAGCGAGCCGCAGATCAAGCGCGATGCGCCCGCGCCCGCGCCAAATTTTCTAACGGCTTTGATGGCGGCTTCCTTCAACGCTGGATGATTGGCGAGGCCGAGATAATCGTTGGAGGAAAAATTAAGAAAAGTTTTACCGCCGATTTCAAGGCGCGGGCCTTGGGCGGAATCTACGCGGCGCAGTTCGCGGAACAAGTTTTGTTCGCGCAGCACGGCAAGACGGCGGTTGAGTTCGTCGGCTAATGAAGTCACGGCGGTTAATTTACGATTTACGATTTACGATTTACG
>DMQW01000144.1:0-4261 GCA_003455565.1 Limisphaerales bacterium | reverse complement strand
GATTTACGATTTACGATTTACGAGTCAAAAGACTGGCCGCCGCGTCAGTCGCAAATCGCATATCGTAAATTTATTTCGGCGGAATTGTCCAGCGGCCTTCAATCATGCTGGTCGTGACGCTGCCGGTGTGTTGCAGCACAGCGTCGTGAACTTTGGCGAACCTGCCGTGAAAGGGAATGGTGATCAGGTCGGCCAATGCGCCGGGCGAGAGTGCGCCGATCTTTCCGGCGAAGCCGAGGGCGCGTGCGCCGTTGACGGTGGCCATCTGCAAAATTTCTTGAGGCGAAATGGAATTGTCTTTTTCAGCGAGCGCGCGCATCTCGGCGAACATATCAAGCTCCGGTTTTTGTTTTCCGGTTTTGCGCGTGGTGGCGAGGCTGTCGGTGCCGAGGCAAAGATTGACGCCGGCGTTGGTGAGCCGCTGGCGCTGGAACGGCGGGTGTTTGAAATAGTCGTGGCTGCGCGGGCAGTGGACGACGTGGGTTTTGTTTTTGGCGAGGAGCGTGGCGTCGCCGCGCGCGAGGCAGTTGACGTGGATGGCGAGAACATTTTCGCCGAGCAATTGGTTTCGCGCGAGATGCGCGATGGGTGAGCCGAGGCCGCAGTCGGAGTTGTCGCGGTCATTGCGCGCGAGCCAGTCGTGCATATCGCCGCGCGCGTGCTGGAACATTTCAAATTCCTGATCCGATTCGGCGACGTGGGTGGTGACTCGCCATTTGCGTTTGCGCGCAGTTTTTGCCGTGAGCCGCAACAGTTCGGGCAAAGTGGAATAGGGCGCGTGCGGTGAAAACGAGGCGCGGCTGCGGGCGTGTTTCAGTAAATCAATTTTGCCGACGGCTTCGCGGAGAATTTCCTTCGGCTGGCGGCGGGCGCGGATGCCGGTCATTTCGAGGAAGGAAAAAATCCGCAGCGGCGTGGCGTCCCAGACTTCGGGGAGCAAATCGGGCATGGCCTCGATGTCGGCGACGGTGGTGGTGCCGGTTTTCAAAAGCTGGTGTGCGCCGTTCAGCCAGGAGTGGGCGTAGTCCGAATAGCTCCAGCCGGTTTTCGCGGCGGTGATGGCGGCGATCCAGTCGGTGAATTTTTTTGGCGGCGGCAGTTGTCCGGCCATGTCGGTGTAGTCGAGATGGCAATGGGCGTTGACGAGGCCGGGCAGCAAAATGACTTCGCCGAGGTCGAGAATTTTTTCGTTTGCGGGCGGGCGCAAATCTGCCCACGCGCCGACGGAACGGATTTTATTTCCGACGATGACCACCGCGCCGTTTTCGATGGGCGGCGCGGCGATGGGCAGGATGAACCGGGCGCGAAGAATCATTCTTCGCTGGCATCTTTGGCGCGGCGGGCAGTTTTGAGTTTGGAGGCGACCTTGTGTTTGGTCGTCTTGAATTTGTTGTGGCGCTTGCGGATCTGCTGTTCGATTTTTTTCGTCACGGCGTCAATGGCCGCGTAGAGATCGCTTTCGATATCCTTGGCAAAAAGATCGGGGCCGCGCACGCCGAGGCGCATCGAGCAGCTGAATTGTTTTTCGGGCACGCGGGTATGATCGTGTTCGAGCGTGACGCGGGCGTCCACGACGCGCTGGTCGAAGTGTTCAAGCTTCTCAATCTTGGCGACGATGTGTTCCTCGATGGCTTTGGTCAGCGTCACGTTGTGCGTGGATAAAATCAATTTCATAAAAAAAGGATGCTACTGATGCGCCAGAAAATCCAGTTTTTCCTTCGCGGAAAAATTTCAAAGCGAGATTCGTGCCAAATATGCTTGAGATTCAGCGGGTTTGGTTTATGTTCAAAATCAAATGGGACCTGGACTCCAACTTTCCCAACGCCTCTCGCAATCGCTGGTGCTGGCGCCGCAACTCCAGCAGTCGCTGGCGTTGCTGCAGGCACCGACACTCGAACTCAAGGCGCTCGTCGAACAGGAACTTCAGCAGAATCCTGTTCTTGAAGAAGTGCCGGCGCAGGAAGTCAATCTGGACGAAAAATCCTCGAACGACGACAGCGACATGGCTCCCGCGCCCGATCTGGCCGAGCCGCCGGAAGACTTGAAGGAGGAAATGCAGTTTGACGCGCCCACGGAAAAAAGCTCCTCCGAACCCGCCGATGATTTTCAGGCGGAATTTGAAAAGCTCGTTCAGCTTGACCAGGAATGGCGCGATCAGTTTTCACAGACCAACGCGCCTACCCGCGCCTCTGCCGAGGACGAGGAGAAGCGGCAGTTCATGTTCGACTCGCTCACCACGGAAACGTCACTGGCGCAACACCTGATGGAACAGTTGCGCGATGCCAGTTTGAACGAGGAACAGCAGGGCATCGCTGAATTGCTGGTCGGCAACATTGACGATTACGGCTATCTCATGGCGACGATTGATGAACTGGCGGCGACGACTAATCTTCCGGGCGAGAAAATTTCCGAAGTCCTGAAAGTCGTCCAGAGCTTCGAACCCGCCGGCATCGGCGCGCGTGATTTGCGCGAATGTCTCATGCTCCAGCTTGAACGCGCCGGCCAGCAGGACATGCTCGAATACCGCATCATCCGCGATTATATGGACGCGCTGGGCAAACGCCGGATTCCCGAAATCGCGCGCGGCACCGGCATGAGCCTCGACGATGTGCAGGAGGCGCTCGCCCGCATCGGCCGGCTGGAACCGCGTCCCGGCCGCACTTTCCTCACGGCGGTGGACCAATACGTCGCGCCCGAAGTTTTCGTGTCGCGCGTCGGTGAAAATTTCACGGTCAGCACCAACGACGAACAGATTCCCCATCTGCGCATCAGCAATGTCTATAAAGATTTGATGTCGGCGGGCGAAAATAACGCTGAGGTGAAAAACTACATCCGCGAAAAAATCCGCGCCGGGAAATTTCTCATCAAGAGCCTGCGCCTGCGCCAGCAGACCATCGGCAACATCGGCCGGGAAATTGTGAAGCGTCAGCGCGAATTCATGGACAAGGGCGTCGCGTATCTCAAGCCGATGACCATGGCGCAGGTGGCCGAAGTCGTCGGCGTCCACGAAACCACCGTCAGCCGCGCCGTCTCCGGCAAATACATCGAAACGCCGCAAGGCGTTTTCGAGATGAAATTTTTCTTCACCGCCGGTTTGCAGACCACCAGCGGCGGCACCGTTTCCAACACCAGCGTGAAGGACCTGGTCGCCGAAATCTTCAAGGCAGAAAACATCACCAAGCCGTTGCCCGACCAGGAAGTCGTGAAAATGCTGACTGCCAAAGGCATCACCATTGCGCGCCGCACCGTGGCCAAATACCGGGACGAACTGGGCATCCTGCCGTCGAACCTGCGGAAAGTTTATTGAACTTCAGTTTTGCTTTAAGTTTGCCGTGTTGAATTTGCTTTCGCCGGCGGGCGGTGTTTGTTAGAAAATTCGTGTGCGCAAAATCTTTTTCCTGTTCTACCTCGGTCTTGGCCTTCTATCGTTGGCGTCGCGTGCGGAAACGCTGGCTTTGACGGACGGGACATCGCTGACCGGCGAGATCGTGAAGTTCGACGACAACGGCCTGATGCTCCGCACCACGGGCGATGCCTATGCCACCGTGCCGTGGGCAAAATTTTCGCAGGACGCGTTGAAGCAGCTCTCGGCGAATCCCAAAATCAAACTGCTCGTCGAGCCGTTCATCGAGCCGGATGAATCCCAGCGTCCGGCCAAATCGGAAATCAAAGTGAACCCGGTCACGCGCCTCGAACGTCCGGCGCATCCGTCGTTGCTGGGCGGACTGGTGAAGTCATCCGTGGGCTTGTTCATTTTGCTCGTGCTTTACGCGGCGAACCTTTACGCCGCGTTTGAAGTGGCGCTGATCCGGGCGCGGCCCATCGCTCAGGTGGTCGGTCTGGCGGCGGTGTTGCCGGTGATCGGCCCGATTATTTTCCTCGCGATGCCGGTCAAGGCGGATGCGCCGCCGGCAGAAAATCAGCCCGAAGGCGCGGCGGTGGACGGGACGGCGGCGAAACCGCAGGAAATCCAGATTGGCGAGGCCTCGTGGAAGCAGGCAGCCAGGCCGCCGGAGCCGCAGGTTTTCGCGCGCGGCAAATTCACGTTCAACAAGCGGTTCATCGAGTCAAAATTCGCCGGCTTCATCGGCGAACCCAAAGGCGAGGCCAATCATTTTTCGATGGAATTGAAGACGACCGCCGGGCAGTTCGCCGTCGCCCGCATCGCGCAGGTCAACGCGGCGGACGCGATTTTTGAAACGGTCGGGCGCGGACCGTTGACGGTGCCGTTCACCGACATTCAGGAAATCAAACTCAACCC
>DMQW01000021.1:12589-15847 GCA_003455565.1 Limisphaerales bacterium | reverse complement strand
TCGTGGCAGAACCGCGCGCATTTTTTTGGCGCCGCCGCCGAGGCGATGCGGCGGATTCTGATTGAAAATGCCCGCCGGAAATCGCGGCTCAAGCGCGGTGGCGGACAGGTGCGGCTTAATATTGAAGAACTGGAACTGGCGGCGACAACGCCGGATGACAAGGTTCTTTTGATTGATGAGGCCTTGGCGCGGCTTCAGGTGGAAGATCCCCAGATAGCGCGGGTGGTGACGATGAAATATTTCGGGGGGATGACCAACCAGGAGGCGGCGGAGAGTCTGGGTGTGACCGAACGCACGGTGGAGCGCCAGTGGGCTTATGCCAAGGCGTGGCTGTTCCGGGACATTCGATCGCAAGGCTGATTCGCATTGATGGCGGCAGCCTTTGTTTTCAAGTTCTTGCCGCGCCGGAATAAAACAAGCAATTGAACCATGAACGCAGAAACCCAACGGGAGGAGGTCCTATTTGATTCCGCGCGGAATTTGAAAGATCCGCTTCAGCGCCAGGCGTTCCTGGAGCTGGCGTGTGCGCAGGAACCGGAGTTGCGCGCCAAAATCGAGGCGTTGCTGGCGGCGGAATCCGCCGCCGAATTTTTTTTTGCCGAGTCCACTTCCGCCTTGAAGTCGGCGGTGGAAAATTCCTCGTCCGCTCCGGCCAGTCATCCGGCGGACGGCCCCCCCCTGGCGGATGAACAGGTCGGCACCTGCGTGGGGCCTTACAAGCTGCTCCAGAAAATCGGCGAGGGCGGCTGCGGTGTGGTCTACATGGCCGAGCAGGAAAAACCCATCCGCCGCCGGGTGGCACTCAAGATCATCAAGCTAGGCATGGACACCAAAAACGTCATCGCCCGGTTCGAGGCGGAACGGCAGGCGCTGGCTATGATGGATCATCCGAACATCGCGCGCGTGTTCGATGCCGGGGCGCTGGAAACCGGGCGTCCTTATTTCGTGATGGAACTGGTGCGCGGGGTGAAAATCACGGATTACTGCGATGCCAACCGGCTCGATACCCGGCGGCGGCTGGGCTTGTTCGTCCAAGTTTGCAACGCCATTCAACAAGCGCACCAGAAAGGCGTCATCCACCGCGACATCAAGCCGTCGAATGTGCTGGTGACCTTGCATGACGGCGTGCCGGTGCCCAAGGTGATTGATTTCGGCATTGCGAAGGCAACCGGAGCGCGGCTGACCGACAAAACCCTTTTCACCGCCTACGAACAAATCGTGGGCACGCCCGCCTACATGAGTCCGGAACAGGCGGAGATGAGCGGGCTGGACGTGGACACGCGCAGCGACATTTACAGCCTGGGCGTGCTGTTATATGAGTTGTTGACCGGGCGGACACCGTTTGATCCCAAGAAACTGCTGCAGCATGGCGTGGATGAGATGCGCCGCACCTTGCGGGAACAGGAGCCGCAACGGCCTTCGACCATGCTCACCACGCTGAAAGGCGAAGAACTGGCGACGACCGCCGAACATCATCACCTCGAGCTGCTCAAGTTGATTTCACTGCTGCGGGGCGATCTGGATTGGATTGTGATGAAGGCTCTGGAAAAAGACCGCACCCGCCGTTATGAAACGGCCAACGGCCTGGCGATGGACATCAGCCGCTATCTCAACAACGAACCGGTGGTCGCCCGTCCACCCAGCCGGCTTTACCGGTTTCAAAAACTGGTTCGTCGGAATAAAATTGTCTTTGCCGCCGGCGGCGCGGTGGCCGTGGCACTGATCATCGGGTTGAGCACTTCGACCCGACTTTTTTTTATGGAAAAAGCGGCCCGCCAGCGGGCAGTTGCTGCCGAGCAGCTAGCCGAACAGGAGCGCGCCAATGAAGCTCAATTGCGCCGGCTGGCTGAAACCAGGGAAAAAATCACCCAAGCCACCGTGTTGCTGAACCAGGAAAAATTTGACGACGCCGACCGGTTGATGAGTCAAGTTTCTGTCACGCAGCCGACGGTGGAAGGCGCGGCTGTGTTCCGCTCGCTCGGCGAATATTATGCCTTGCAAAACCAGTGGCAGAAAGCCGCCGGCCGTTTTAATGTCCTGTTGCAAATTGATCAATTGGACGGTTGGGACGCTTGCACGCTGGATTATCTCAGGTGCGGCCCGGCTTTGATCGAACTGGGCGACGCGAATGGCTATGAACATTTTCGTCAGGCAGCGATTGCCCGTTTTACCGGCGGCATGCATCCGTTTGCCGACCGCATCGTCAAAATCAGTCTGCTTCTGCCGGCCAGCAAAAAACTTATGAAGGCTTTGGAGCCGCTGGCTGAAGTGACCACCCAATCTTTCTCCACGAATGCAGATGTCAATGCCGATATTTTTCTGGCGGCCTGGCGTTCGGTTTCTTTGGCGCTAATGGAATATCGCCGCGGCAATTACGTCAAAGCCGCCGACTGGTGTCAGCGATGTCTGAATTACCCGGAACACATTGCACCGCGAACTGCGACTGCCCGCGTCATCCTCGCCATGTCCGACCAACAGCTTGGCAAAACCGGCGATGCCCGCTCGGAACTGGTTCAGGCCCGCGAAATGATCGGGAACAAATTCAAAAGCCAGTTGGAACGGGGCACGCCCATGCAGGGATTTTGGTTCGACTGGACTTTTGCGCGAATTCTCCTGCGCGAAGCCACGGGGTTGATCTCCCCAGTTGGATCAGATTCGGGAACGCCAGCCTTGCCGTCGGGCATTTCCGGGCCGCACCAGTGAATTCCGCTCCGGGAAAATTAGCCTGACGAAAAAAAGGTTCTGCCCAGCTTCGTTTCCAGACACTTTCACGTTTGCCAAAAAAGTTAAAGATTGTTTGTCGGGTTTGTGGGGGTGGCGGCGCATTGAATGGTATCAGCCCCACACCGAATTTTCCGCGCCGAATTATCGGCTTGGTTTTTATTGGCCGGGGGCGGAATCAAAAAGGCAACATATGACTCGAAACATGATGACAAAAACAACAAAATATCTGGTGGCCATTGGTTTGGCCGCCGGTCTTGCTCACTACGCTTCAGCTCAACCCGCTGGGCAAACAAATTATCAATGGTCCGCCAGCGGTGATAAAACGACTTGGAGTCAGGCGTCCAACTGGACACAAGGGATCGTGCCGCCGACTGATGGAACTACGTATCAAATTGATACGTCTGCCAATGCCGGAGGTTCTTTAGGCCCGATAAAAATCGCAGCGTCGGACGTGGTAAACATCAATGACGCGATTTTCGGCCCGTTGTGGGGACAGACCCTCAATGTTTACGGCACTGTGAACTGTGGTTTTGG
>DMQW01000021.1:433-12345 GCA_003455565.1 Limisphaerales bacterium | reverse complement strand
GCACTGGGAACGGCGTGGTGGTTTGCCGGCGGAGCGCTGGTGACGATGAATGTGTATAGCAATGCTTTTGTGGGAGCGAATTGGCTGCAGCATGGTGGCCACCTGAATCTCTATGGTGGAACGGTCAGTGTTACCAACGGTTTGAACACCGGAACGGCTACCACCCCTGTGTTTGCCGGTGGTGTGGACTCAGACGCCACGCGAACCATCAACCTCACCGCCGGCAGCACGCTGATTTTGCAGGCTGCTGCCACCGCCACAGTCAATGACTGGATTGCGCGCGGCATTTTGCAGGTCTATGGAACCCCCGCCATCGCGGCGCAAATTGTCATTGACGAGGCCAACGTCAACTGGCCGGACCGGACTGTCGTGACCACCACTGCCACCGGCCCCAGCACCATCCTTGCCCTGCGCATCGAAGTGCCGCGCACCAGCCTGTCAATTGGCGGACTGGAACAAGCCCAGGTCTTTGCGGATTACGCCACCAGCACCAACGTGAACGTGACGACAACTGCGACCAATCTCATTTACCAGTCCAGCTCCACCAATGTGGTCACGGTTACAGCGGGCGGTCAGGTGCGGGCCACCGGCCTCGGCAGCGCCACGGTCAAAGCGATCATTGGAACTATGAGCAACTCAGTCTCGGTGACTGTCACCGCTTATCCCACGACCAACAGCCTGGTGCACCGGTATAGTTTCGCGGAAACGACCGGCACCATCGCTGCCGACTCGATTGGTGGTCCGGATTGGGACGGCACGCTGGTCAACGGCGGCGCTTCCTTCAGCGGGGGCCAGGTCGTGCTGGATGGCGTTGATGGCTATGTGCAGTTGCCGGCCGGCATCCTCACCAACCTGACCGCCGTGACCATCGAGACTTGGGCCAGCTTTGGCACCATCGGAACTTGGGCGGTGCTCTTTACCTTTGGCGACACGACTGGAACTGCCGGTTTCGACTACATCAGTTGCCAGCCCCACACGGGAGGCACCACCGCGCAAACCGGTATTAGGAACGCCAGCTATGAGCAAAACCCCTCCTTCACCCCGGTTCTGGATAACTATACCAACGTGCACCTCGTGGCCGTCTATCATCCGGAAGCAGGTTATTGCTCCATCTACACCAACGGGGTGTTGGCGGCGATCAACTCGAACATCACCATTACGCTGGCGGACGCCTTCGCCTCGGGAGATCCGCTAAACTACATCGGACATTCTCTGTGGAGTGCTGATCCTTACCTGGCGGCTTCCGTAAATGAGTTCCGCATTTACAACGGCCCGCTGACCGTCGGACAGATCAAAGCCGACGCAGCGCTGGGGCCCAACCAACTCATCGGCACCAGCACCAACACGTCACTGACCATCACTCATTCGGGCGGCAACTTGGTGATCAAATGGCCGACCAACTCGGCGTTGGTGAGTTTGATGTCCTCTCCGGTTCTTGGCAGTGGAGCCGTTTGGACGCAGGTCGGCGCCGTGCCCACGGTCGTGAGCGGTAATTATCAAGTTACGATCCTGGCCACTGGTTCCGCGCAGTTTTTCCGGCTGCAGCAATGACGGGATAAATTCACAGCTGGGCGGAGATGCCTTGGGGCGTCTCCGCCTTTGCTGCGTCAGGGGTCTGCGCGTAGTTCAAATCCAAAACGCTCTGAAAGGGTGCCGCCGTCCGCCATTAGACTCGCTGCGCTATAAAATCCAGGTTAAACTCCAGCGGCACAGCATGAGCAACGGAACTCAAAACGGAATACGATTCATTGGCCGCGCACCGCGCCAGCCGGTTCGCCGCCTGCTTTGGTTTTTGATGATCACGGCAACGGTTCTCGGCGCGGGGCCGGTCGTCGCCCAGCTTCCGGTGCTGGGCGATTACTGGGCGCATGATCCTTCGACGATGATCAAGGACGGCAACCGCTATTACGTCTTCCGCACCAGCCAGGGCATCATGGGCAAGTATTCCACGGACTTGCGCAACTGGACTTACAGCGGTCAGGTCTTTCCGGGCAATCCTCCGGCGTGGACGACCAATGCCGTGCCCAGCTTCACCGGATTCTTTTGGGCGCCGGACGTAGCCTACTTCAACGGAAAATACTATCTCTACTACGCCGTCTCGCATTGGGGAACGATTGATTCAGCCATCGGACTTGTTACCAGCCCGTCCCTCCAGTCGCCGACGTGGACGGATCAAGGCAAGGTGATTCAGTCTGACGCCACATGGGAAGCTGGACCTAATACCGACCTTACCTCATACAACTGCATTGACCCGAGCATTCTCGTGGACAGCAACGGCACGGTATGGATGTCGTTCGGCTCATACTCTGATGGCATCTTAGTGATGCAACTTGATCCGCTGACGGGAAAACGCATCACCACCAGTTCTCCGATAACCAAGGTCGCCAACAATGGCGCGACGTTTTTTAGCAACACCACCGAAGGCTCGTGTCTCTACCAGCACGGCGGCTATTACTATTTGTTCCTGAATTTCGGCGGCTGTTGTTCCGGCATTGACAGCACCTACAACATCCGCGTCGGCCGCAGCGCGAGCGTCACCGGGCCGTTTCTCGACCGCAACGGTGTGAGTATGTTGAGCGGTGGCGGCACGATGCTGCTCGAAAGCACCGCGCGTTTCATCGGCCCCGGTCACGCGGCCATCATGAACGACAACGGCACCAACTGGTTCACCTATCACTATTACGACGCGAACAACGCGAATCCCGGCGAACCCACGCTCGGTCTGACACGACTTTACTGGACGGCGGACGACTGGCCCGTGCTGACGAACGACCGGAGCGCCCTTTACACCTTCGATGCCGACGCCCGCGAGCACCTCGTCCAATACAACGGCACGCTCCAGAATGGCGCGACGATCACCAACGAAGCCGGTCGCGGAAAAATGCTGAACCTCGCCAGCACGAATCAATTTGTCAGCCTGCCCAGCGCCATCGCGAATGCCAGCACGTTCGCCCTATGGGTGAAATGGAACGGCGGCGCGGACTGGCAGCGCATCTTTGATTTTGGCAGCGGCACCACCAGATACCTTTTTCTCACGCCGCGCGCGAACACCGGCAAGATGCGGTTCGCCATCAAGAACGGCGGGGCGGAACAACTCATTGATGCGCCCGCCGCCCTTGCCACCAACTCCTGGCAGCATGTCGCCGTGACGCTCGACGGTGCGAGCGGAGTGATGTTCCTTAACGGCAGTCCGGTGGCCACGAACAACAGCGTCACGATCCGTCCGTGGCAGTTGCTCGCCCGCAGCAATTACGTTGGCGAAAGCCAGTTCACCAACGATCCCACCTTCAACGGACGGATTGACTCCTTCCGCATCTTCGGCCGCGCGCTGGGCGCGGCGGAAATCAAAGACCTCGCCTGCGCGCATCCCGCGCTCGCGCACCGCTACAGTTTCAATTCCAACATTTCAAACGCCTGGGACTCCATCGGCATGGCGCACGGCACGCTCATGGGCAACGCCGTCATCACGAATGGCGCGCTCAAACTCACCGGCACCGCTGGCGGCTATGTCAATTTGCCCGGCGGACTTGTCTCCGGCAGTTCGGCGGTGACGGTTGAATTCTGGGCCACGTTCGGTGCCAATGGTAATTCGTCGCGCGTATTCGACTTCGGCAATATCTCCGGCGCGAGCGGTTCGCAATACCTTTTCTTCAGCCCACACACTGAAACCGGCACCCATCGAACAGAAATTTCGTCCGGCAGCACGGCGAACCTCGACGGATCCGGCACGCTGGACAACCGCACGGTTTATGTCGCCTGCATCGTTGACCCGACCAACGGCTACACTGCCATTTACACCAACGGGGTGCTGGAGAAAGCCGCGACCAGCACGCTGCCTGCGTTGAACGGCGTCAACGCCAACTGGTCGTTCATCGGACGCTCGCTCTTCAGTGGTGACGCCTGGCTTAACGCCACGATTGATGAATTTCGCATTTACGACGGACGGCTCACGCCGGAAGAAATCGCGACCGACTATCAGTTCGGCCCCGACGCACTCGCGTTGCCGGTGATGCTGACGCAATCGAACTCACCCGCCAGCCTCACGCTGTCGTGGCCGTCGTGGGCGGCCGGCTTCGCGCCCGAAACCATTTCCACGCTTGCGCCCGGCACGAATTGGTCCACCGTGACGCCGTCGCCCGCGCTCGCAAACGACCGCTGGCAGCTCGCGCTGCCCAAAACCAACAGCACGCAATTTTTCCGCCTGCGCCGGTGATTCTGTCCCGAAACCTGGAATTGATTTCAACGCCCAAAACCATTACGAAAAGAACATGAACCCGAAACTGCAAACCGTTTTACTTGCCGGCACGCTGGTTTTCGCCACCGCCGCCAGCGCCGTGACCATTGAAATTCAGAGCGACCAGCCGGGCGCGAAAATCAATCCCGCCATGTGGGGCATTTTTTTTGAGGACATCAACTTCGGTGCCGACGGCGGGCTTTACGCCGAGCTGGTGAAAAATCGCGGCTTTGAATTTCCCGATCCGCTGATGGGCTGGACGAAAATCAGCCCGTCGCTCGCCAAGGGTGATTTGTCCGTTCGTGATGATGCGCCATTCAATGCCGCCAACCCGCATTACCTGCGCCTCCAGTCCGAAGGCACGGCCCCGTTCGGCGTTTCCAACGAAGGTTTTCGCGGCTTGGGCCTGCGCCAGGGTGAAGCGTATGATTTTTCCGCGCAAGTCCGGGGCGTGGTTGGTTCGCCCGCTTTGAGCCTGCAACTTTACGGTGCCGACGGCACATTGCTGGACGCGGTGCAGTTGAAAGGATTTTCGTCCGGCTGGAAAAAAGTCACCGCCACGCTGCATCCCAAAGACACCGATGCGAACGCGCGGCTTTGCGTTCTGGTTGACGGCAAAGGCGCGGTGGACATTGACATGGTTTCGCTGTTTCCGCAGCACACCTGGAAAAATCGTCCCGGCGGTTTGCGTGCGGACATGGTGCAAATGCTCGCGGACATGAAGCCGGGCTTTCTGCGGTTTCCCGGCGGCTGCATCGTCGAAGGCAGTGTGCTGGAGCGACGTTACCAGTGGAAAAACACCATCGGCCCGGTGGAAGAACGCAAGCTGCTCATTAACCGCTGGAACTATGAATTTTTGCACCGGCCCACGCCGGATTATTTCCAGTCGTTCGGCCTCGGCTTCTTTGAATACTTCCAATTATGCGAAGACATCGGCGCGCAGCCGCTGCCGATTTTGAATTGCGGCATGGCCTGCCAGTTCAACTCCGGCGAACTCTGTCCGCTCGACCAGTTGGGCCCTTACATTCAGGATGCGCTGGACCTGATCGAATTCGCCAACGGCCCGACCAACAGCACCTGGGGCGCGAAACGCGCGGCGCTGGGACATCCCGGACCGTTCAACCTGAAAATGCTTGGTGTCGGCAACGAGCAATGGGGACAGCCATACATTGACCGTTATGCGCGGTTCGCCACCGTGCTGAAGGAAAAGCATCCTGAAATTCAACTGGTTTCCGCCGCCGGGCCGTCACCGGACGATGAACGTTTCAAATTCGCCTGGCCAAAATTGCGCGAGTTGAACGCGGACATCGTGGACGAACATTGTTACGCCAAACCGGATTGGTTTTTGGCCAACACGCATCGTTACGACCATTACGACCGCAACGGGCCGAAAGTTTTCATGGGCGAATACGCCGCCCAAAGCGTGGCCATCGTCAGCACCAAGAACAAAAACAACTTGGACTGCGCGCTGGCCGAGGCCGCTTACATGACCGGCCTCGAACGCAACGCCGACGTGGTGTGCCTGGCGAGTTACGCGCCGCTGTTCAGCAATGCGGAGGCATGGCAGTGGACGCCTGACCTGATCTGGGTGGACAGCCTGCACGTTTACGGCACGCCGAATTATTACGTCCAGCAACTCTTCGCCCGCAACCGTGGCGACGTCGTCCTGCCGGTGACATTAAGCGGCATCGAAACCTCCACGGCGGGCGTTCAAAACCTTTATGCCAGCGCGACCCGCGATGACCAGGCCGGCGAAATCATCCTCAAAGTGGTCAACCCCGGAGCCGCCGCCATCGAAACGCAAATCAACCTTGAGGGCATTGCGGACATTGAACCCAAGGTCAAAGCCACCGTGCTCACCAGCGCCGGTTTGAATGAAGGAAATTCATTTCACGCACCGCGCAACGTCGCACCGGTGGAAACTGATTTGAATGTGGACGGCCCGCACCTGACGCACACTTTTACCCAGCACTCATTCACCGTTCTGCGGATCAAAACCAGGTAAACCGTGTTGCCAGCCGGCTGACCCGCAGATGGGCTGCAAAAATTAATTTTGTCCCTTCGCTTTCTTCGCGCAACACCTTTCCCAAACCGCTCGCGTAAAAATTGCCGAACGTTCCGCCCGCATGTTAGCCTGCGCCCGCACATGGAATCCGCGCGCACCCAAAACGATTCGCTCACGCCGTCCCAACGGCAGGCAGTTGACGCACGCGGCAACGTCCTCGTCATGGCCGGTGCCGGCACCGGCAAAACCGAAACGCTCGTCGCCCGCTGCCTCGATTGCCTCACCCGCGAACGCGCGTCGCTCGACGAACTGCTCATCGTCACCTTCACCGAGTCCGCCGCCGCCAAAATGCGCCAGCGCCTCCGTCGCGCGATTGAAACCAAGACGCAGGAGGATTCTCTCAACTCTCAACCATCAACTCTCAACTTCTGGCACAGCCAGCTCGCGCTCTTCGACATCGCGCACATCGGCACGCTCCACAGCTTTTGCCTGCGCCTCGTGCGCGAGCATTTCCACGAACTCGGCCTCGACCCGCAGCTCGCCATCCTCGACGAAGGCGAAGCCCGCCAGCTCGCCAACGAAACGCTGGACGAACAGTTTCAAGCGCACTACGCCGGTGAAGATGAATTTCCCCTCGCCGTCCAAAACCTGATCCAAATCCACGGCGGCGGCCGCGACGAAAAAATCCGCGCGCTCATTTTGCGCCTGCACAATTATTCGCAAACCCGCCCCGATGCCGCCGGCTGGCTCGCGGACCAGATCAAAAAATTCTCCACCCCCGAACCCACCGACTGGCAACGCTGGCTGCTCATCGCCATCACCGACTGGCGCGATGAATGGCTGCCCGTTCTGGAAAATCTGAAAGGCGAAAATGAAAAAGCCGCTGAATTGACGGGCATTTTGCAACGTCTTGAAAAAAACTTTTCGCGCGAACTCGCGGCGGAAGTCCTGGAGCAAATCGTTTCCGCCGATGGCAACTGGCCGGCGAAACGCAAAACCATCCTGCGCAAGCCGCTGGAAGATTTGTTCGACGAAGCCGCGTTTCTCGCCACGCTCGCCCCGGTCAAAAATGACAGCGATCCGCTCGCGGAAGACTGGACTTGGGTTCGCAGCCACATGGAATCCTTGCTGCGGCTGGCGCAAGAGTTCGCCGAGAAATTTTCCGACCGCAAGCGCAGCGATGGCGTTTTAGACTTTCACGACCTCGAACAGTTCGCGCTAAAACTGCTCTGGGATTTTTCCGCCGACAAACCGACCGCCGTCGCTGAAATGTGGCGCGGCAAACTGAAATTCGTCTTCGTGGACGAGTATCAGGACATCAACGCCGCGCAGGACAAAATCATCGCCGCGCTTTCCCGCGACGGCGCGGACGCCAACCGTTTTCTCGTCGGCGACGTGAAGCAGAGTATCTATCGTTTCCGTCTCGCGGATCCAAAAATCTTCCGCGACTACTCGAAGAACTGGCGCGGCAAAAATAGCCAGGTCATTCCGCTCGCCGAAAATTTCCGCAGCCGTGAAGGACTTTTGAATTTTGCGAATTCCGTTTTCAGCCTTGTTTTACGCGAGGAAATCGGCGGCGTGGCTTACGATGCCGACGCACAATTAAAATTCGGCACGCCGGAAAAGCGTGTGAATCTCGGCGTCGCCAAAAACCCGCCGCCACGCGTGGAGCTGCTGTTGCGCACGAAGAAAAAAGCGGGCGAAATTTCCGACGACGAGAACGGCGACCTGGCCGATCTCGACGAGACGACGAAGGAAGCCCGGCTGATTGCGCAGCGTTTGAAACAGCTTGTCGCGGAGCAACACGAAATCTGGGATGAGGAAAAGAAGTTGTTCCGTCCCGCGCAGTTTGGCGACCTGGCGATTCTGCTGCGTTCGCCGCGCGGCAAGTCGGAAGTTTACGCAAAAGAATTTGAGCGCGCGGGCGTGCCGTTGTCCGTGGCGCGCGGCGGATTTTTCGAGAGCGCGGAAATTCTCGATCTCTTGAGCCTGCTGCAATTGCTCGACAATCCCTTGCAGGACGTGCCGTGCATCGCGGTGCTGCGCTCGCCGCTCGTCGGCCTGTCGCTGGACGAACTCGTGGAAATCCGGCTGACGACGAAAGGACATTTTTGGACGGCGCTCAACCGAATTCAAAATGAAAAATTAAAAATTAAAAATGGGGCGGCGGAAAAGACTCCAAAATTTCTCGAACGGTTTTCGCGCTGGCGGAAACTGGCGAAACGGAATTCGCTCTCGGAATGTCTGGAGGCGGTGCTGGCGGAGACGCTTTACGCGGACTGGCTGCGGGCGCAGCCGTGCGGCGCGCAACGAGCGGCAAACATTGAGCGCTTTCTGAACCTGGCGCAGTCGTTCGACCAGTTCCAGCGGCAGGGGCTTTTTCGTTTTCTCAAATTCATTGAGGCGCAGCAGGAGGCTGGCAGCGAGCCGGACGCGCCCGCCATCCCGACGGAAAACGCCGTGCGGCTGATGAGCATTCACCAGAGCAAAGGGGATGAATTTCCCGTCGTCGCGCTGCCGGATTTGGCGAAGACGTTCAACGAGCAGGACCTGCGCGGCGAAATCATTTTTGACGAGGAGTTCGGGCTTTGTCCGAAAGTGAAACCACCGTCGAGCGGACGGCGTTATCCGAGTTTGCCGCACTGGCTCGCGCAGCGCCGGCAGAAACGCGAACTGCGCGGCGAAGAACTGCGGCTGCTCTACGTCGCACTGACACGGGCGCGCGACACGCTGGTTTTGTCCGCGACGATCACGGAGAAAAAATGGGGAACGGTCTGGTCACAGCCGGAACCGGTGACGCCACAAAAAATCGCGGACGCAAAATGTTTTGCCGACTGGCTGGGTTTGTGGTTCGCGCAAAACGCGGACGGCGCGGGTGCAACCGGCGGCGAAACACCACATCTCCGCTGGCGGCTGGTGGACGACGCGGAGCTTGGCGATGATTCTGTCCGTAGGAGCCGAGGTGACGAGGCTCAAAACAAAGAAAATTTAGAGACTCCTCACGTCGTCTCCTACAATGATAAAAATGTCGCCACGTTCGATGCGGCGGCGGTGGAAAAATTGCGGGCGGTATTGAGCTGGGAAAATCCGCACGCAGCAGCGACGAAGCGAAAAGCCAAGTCGTCCGTGACGGAGTTGCGGCGCACGGCGGAAGAACTGGACGAGGAAGCGGAGCCGGTTTTCACGCGGCCAAAGTTTGCGGCGAAAAATCGAAAATTGTCGGCGGCGGAGTCTGGCACGGCGCATCACAAATTTCTCCAGCACTTTGCCCTGGAAAAAACCGGCGGCCTCGCGGCGGAGGCGGAACGGCTGGTGCGGGAAAATTATTTGTCGGCGGACGAACGCGCGGTTTTGGATCTGGACGCGCTGGCGGCATTTTGGGATTCAGACCTCGGCGAAAAAATTCGGGTGAACGCAGAAAAGGTGCGGCGCGAACTGCCGTTCACTGCGCGATTCAGTCCGGCGGAGATTGCAGAAATCACCGGCGGCAAAACCGACACGACACTTGCGGATGAATTCGTCGTCGTGCAGGGCGTGGCGGATCTGGTCGTGCTGCTGCCGCAGGAAATCTGGCTGGTGGATTTCAAGACGGACGAGGCTGGCAAAAATGATTTGCCGGAGAAAATCAAAACCTACGCGCCGCAGTTGAAACTTTACGCCGCCGCGCTGGAAAAGATTTTTGCGCGCAAAATCACGCTGCGCGCGCTGCACTTTTTCGCCGTGCGCCGGACGGAGAAAGTTTAATCAGCTTCGAGCGAGAGCTGGTCGGGCGCGGCGGCTTCAGATTTTTCCGGCACAGTTTCCGCAGTTTCTTTTACAGGATCGGTTGCGGGCGCGTTCGCATCGTGCAGGCGCACGAGCGCGGGGCGGATGAGGCGGCCTTGAAACGTCAGGCCGGGCGCGAGCGTCTCGGCGACGACGGCATCGGCAGGCGGATTTTCCACGCCGTGGGCGCGGTGACGTTCCTTGTCAAATGATTCACCCGGTTCGGCAACAAACGGCGTGAGGCCGACGCGGCGCGCGGCATCGCGGCAGGCGTTTTGGAACTGGCCGATCTGTTCGGCGAGTTCCGGCTGGCCGGAACGGGCGGCGGCGTGGTGCAGCGCGAAAATGTGATCCAAAATGCGCGCGACGACCTGCAGCCATTCGCCCTCGGTGCGGCGAAGTTTTTCGACTTCAAGCCGCAGCGCGCCCTTCTCGGTGTCGTTGAGCTTGACCTGAAATTCATTGAACTCGCGGATCTCCGTGGTTATGCGCTCGGAAATTTCGTTCGCCGCAGCAACGGTCTTTTTAGCGCCGTCCTGCGTGACTTCCTGGACGCGCGCCCACTGGTCGGTGGCGGTGGAAACCTGGGCAGCGAGTTGTTTCAGATCCTGGATTTTTTCAGAAACTTCGCCGACGGCCTGAACATCAATCAGCTTGCCGGTCGCGCGATAATCCAGAATAAACGGCAGGCAGCCGAGCACCGCGCCCAGCGCGACGGAGATGGTGGCGGTGATGATTTCCCAAAGTGAAATCGGATGCGCGGCAAACCGAATCAAGGCGTAGGCGGCGGCAATTAAAACTGCATTGGCAATCAGAAACGGCCACTTCGGAACCTTCCAGTTGGAGACTTCGTTCATGCTGGCATTGTCCGAAAAATGTCGGCGCAGCGCAAGCCGGCGGCGTGTTTCTCCTCGACTATCGGTGCGAAAACAAAATCATTTGCGTGTGCGAACCTGTGTCATCTTCAATCCCGCCGCGCGCGGCAACAAGGCACGGCACTTCCGCCGCTGGCTCGACGGCGTCTCAACGCAATGCACGTTGAAGCCCACCGCCGGCCCCAGCGACGCGCGGCGGCTGGCCACTCAAGCTGTGGCCGAAAATTTTGAACTGATTGTGGCCGCTGGCGGCGACGGCACGGTCAACGAGGTTTTGAACGGCATCGGCGACGCGCCGGACGGATTGACGCGCTCCCGGCTCGGTGTGCTGCCGCTCGGCACGGTGAATGTGTTCGCCAAGGAGCTGAAAATTCCGGCACAGATTCCCGACGCCTGGGAAATTTTGCAACGCGGGCGTGAATTGAAAATTGACCTGCCGCGCGTTGAATTTTCCGCAAACGGCAAGACGGAACGGCGTTTTTTTATCCAGCTCGCCGGGGCGGGCCTGGATGCGCGGGCGATTGAACTGGTGAACTGGCAGCTCAAGAAAAAAATCGGGCCGCTGGCTTACGTTGTCGCGGGGTTCAAGGCACTGGCGGAACGAAAACCGCAGATCAAAGTCCGCGCGGATGGACAGGAAATTTCCGGTGAAATGATTCTGGTCGGCAACGGCAAGCTCTATGGCGGTTCGTTTGAGATTTTACCAGCGGCGGATTTGCAAGACGGGCTGCTGCATATCTGCGCCTTGCCGCGTGCAAATTTTCTGACTCTGGCGCGCTGCGCGCCGGGTTTTCTTTTCAAAAAGAAACTGCCGGAGAAAATGTTGCAACGGCTGCGCGCCAAAAGATTTGATCTGACGAGCGAAACACCTGCGGCGTTTGAACTGGATGGCGAATGGGTCGGAAATCTGCCGGCGACATTTTCCGTCGAGCAGAAAAAGCTGCGCGTCATCGTGCCTTGAAACTTTGGCGGCAGCATGGCTTGAAACATCGCGCAAAAAAGCGGTGCTGAAGCAGCCGCAGTCCAGACGCTT
>DMQW01000021.1:0-229 GCA_003455565.1 Limisphaerales bacterium | reverse complement strand
TCCAGACGCTTCGCGTTTGCCGGACGGTTTCCAGCCGCGCGAAACGTCTGGACTGCGTGCGGTTCACCGCCGCCATCGTGCGCCAATTGCATCAATCAACTCGCAAGACGACCGAAACTTTCATCACCGCCGCAGCGTCTGGACTTTCAATCATGAATTTCAAACCCGTCGTTTTTGCCACGCTCACGCTTGGATTTGCCGCGCAAACTTTCGCCACGGTCATCGGCAC
>DMQW01000099.1:4068-9899 GCA_003455565.1 Limisphaerales bacterium | reverse complement strand
GGCGCGGCGGATTTCAGGTTGTCGAACACGGCCTTGACCATCGCCGGGGTGAATTCTTTGGAAGACAAACCGTAGCGCCCGGTGACGACCTTCGGCAAAATTTTCAGGTGCGAATGGCCGCTGGACATCTCTTCAAGAATCGCGGTCAGGCAATCTTGATACAGCGGTTCGCCCGTCGCGCCGGGTTCTTTGGTGCGATCCAGCACGGTGATTTTGCGGACGGACGGCGGTAGCGCCTCGACAAAGCGTTTGCCATCAAACGGACGATACAAGCGGACTTTGAGAACGCCGACTTTTTCACCGTGGCGGTTCAGATGCTCAACCGTCTCGTGAACGGCCTCGCAGCCTGAACCCATCAACACGATGATATTCTCGGCGTCCGGCGCGCCGACGTAATCGAACAGATTATATTTCCGCCCGGTTTGCCCGGCGAATTCGTCCATGACTTTTTGGACGATGTCCGGGCAGGCGGAATAAATCGGGTTCGCCGCCTCGCGTCCCTGAAAAAACGCGTCGGGATTTTGCGCCGTGCCGCGCAGCACCGGTTTGTCCGGCGTCATGGCGCGGGCGCGGATTTCAGCGATCAATTTGTCGTCAATCAACGCGCGCAAAACGGATTCATCAAGCATTTCGATTTTGGAAACTTCATGCGACGTGCGGAAGCCGTCGAAGAAATGGATGAACGGCAGGCGCGAACGCAGCGAGGCCGCCTGTGAAATCAGCGCGAAGTCCATCGTTTCCTGCACTGACGCTGCGCCCAACATTCCCCAGCCGGTCGAACGGCAGGCCATGATGTCGCTGTGGTCGCCGAAAATCGAAAGCGCGTGCGTGGCGACGGCTCTGGCGGTGACGTGAAAAACCGTCGGCAAAAGTTCGCCCGCGAATTTGAACATGTTCGGGATCATCAGCAGCAAACCTTGCGAGCAGGTGAACGTGGTGCTGATGGAACCGGTCTGCAGCATCCCGTGGACCGCGCCGACCGCGCCGCCTTCGCTTTGCATCTCGATGATGGCCGGGGTCGTTCCCCAGAGATTTTTTTTACCTTCGGACGCCCATTGATCGCACCACTCGGCGATGGTTGACGACGGCGTGATGGGATAAATCGCCATCGTTTCGTTGAGGCGGTAGGCGACGTAGGCGGCGGCCTCGCAGCCGTCAATGGTTTTGAAGACGGGTGTTTTTTTCATGGCTTTCAAAAAATAAATTGGGCGGCGCAGGTGCGTTGGTCGTCGTCCGTGACCATCTTGAATCCAAGTTTCTTGCAGATGTGCCGCATGGCATTGTTCTCGGCGAGAATCTGGCCGGTGATGCGGTCCAGTTTTTCGGCGCGGCCAACCTCGATGAGCTGCTTGAGCAGTTCATGGCCGAGGCCAAGTCTTTGCCATTCGTCATTGACCAGGACGGCGAACTCCGCCTCGTTCGCGCCGTGCAGCTTGCTCAAACGCCCGACGCCGAGAATTTTTTTCTCCTCGCCGTCCTTTGCCGGTTTCAGTTCGGCAACCAGCGCGATCTCGCGGTCGTAATCGTTGAAGCAAATGCGCGTCAACCGTTCGTGCGCGATGCGTTGCTCCAGATGCAACGCGCTGAAATAACGGTGATAAACGCTTTCCTCGGACAACGTCTCGTGGAACTTCACCAGCAGCGGTTCGTCCTCGGGACGGATCGGGCGGATGGTGACCGGCGCCTTGTTTTTCAATTTCCACGGCGTGACATATTGCACCGGATACGGACGAATGGCCGGTTTGGGCAATTGGTCCTCCGGCGTTTTCGGATCGTGCAACACGACGCGCGCATCGAGCGCAAAAATTCTTTCCACCGAGACGAGCAGCGGATTGATGTCAATCTCTGCGATCCACGGCTGCTCGACGACGATCTGGCTGAAACGCACGAGCAATTGTTCGAGCGCGGCGATGTCCGTGGCCTTGCGTCCGCGCACGCCTTTGAGCGCGGTGAAAATTTTGGTGCGTTCCATCATGCGGCGCGCCAGCGTCGCGTTCAGCGGCGGCAGACCGAGCGCGCGGTCTTGGAAAACCTCGACGAGCTGGCCACCCGTGCCGAAGAGCAGCACCGGGCCGAACTGCGGATCAATGCTGCTGCCGACGATCAATTCATAACCTTCGAGCTTGATCATCGGCTGCACGGTCACGCCAAGGAAATGTTCCTTGCCAACTTTTTTGGCGACGGAAGATTCGATGGCTTTCCACGCCTGACGGACGGCGGAGGCCGTGCGCAAATTTAGTTGCACGCCGCCGACGTCCGTTTTGTGCGTGATGGTTTCGGAATACAATTTCAACACGACGGGAAATCCCAGTCGCGCGGCCTGCTTTACCGCATCACTTTCCGTCAACGCGATGTGCGTCTCGACAGTGGGAATTCCATAGGCGGTGAGCAGTTGCTTGGACTCAAACTCGGTGAGAATGGTTCGGCCGGTTTTGCGAACGTCGGAAATTATTTTCGCCGCCTGGTCGCGGTCAATGTAGCCGCGTCCGTTTTGAGCGGGCGTGGACGGCGTTTCATAAAGCGAACGCAGGTTCTCGCTGTAACGCCACATGTAATAAAAAGCCTTCGCCGCGCGGTCGGGATACTTGAACGTCGGAATTTTCGCGGCATTGAGAATGTCCTCGCCTTTCTCCACTTGGCCCGCGCCCATCCAGCTTGCGATGATCGGTTTTCCCTCAATGTGCGCGAACGGTTTCAATGCCTCCGCCGTTGCGGTCGAGTCGGTCACCCCCTGTGGCGTGAGAATGACCAATATGCCGTCAGTGTTCGGATCTTTCGCCGCGATTTCCACCGACTTCGCGTAAAGCTCTGGTTTCGCGTCGCCGATGATGTCCACGGGGTTGTTGTGGCTCCACGTCGGCGGCAAAATTTTGTTGAACGCCTCCATGGTCGCCGGCGTGAGTTCCGCGAGTTGCGCGCCACTGCTGATGAGCGTGTCGGTGGCGATCACACTCGGTCCGCCGGCGTTGGTCACAATTGTCAAACGCGGGCCTTTCGGGCGCGGCTGTTTGGCGAGCACTTCCGCCATGTCGAACAATTCGGAAATGCTGTCCACCCGCAAAACGCCGACGCGCTGGAACGCCGCCTGCAGGACTTCATCGCTGCCGGTGAGCGAACCGGTGTGCGACGCCGCCGCTTTCGCGGCCGCCTCGGTGCGGCCGGGTTTGATGACAATGATCGGCTTGGTCAGCGCCACTTCGCGCGCGGCGGACAGGAACGCCCGCGCATCGCCGATGCTTTCCATGTAAATCACGATGCTCTTGGTGTTCGGATCGTCGCCCAGATGGGAAATCAAATCGCCCCAGCCGACATCCAGCATCGAGCCGAGCGAGACGAACGCGCTGAACCCGACATTTTCCTTCAAGCTCCAGTCGAGAATCGCCGCACCGAGCGCGCCGCTCTGGCTGATGAAGCCGACGCTGCCTGGAAGCGCCATGTCGGAGGCGAACGTGGCGTTTAATTTTCCGCCGGGAACCATCACGCCCAGGCAGTTCGGCCCGACGATGCGGATGCCGGCCTTCGTCGCCTCTTCCAAAACCTGGCGTTCCAGTTCCACGCCCGGCGCGCCGATTTCCTTGAAACCGGCGGTAATAATAATGGCCCCCTTCACGCCCGCCTTGCCGCAGTCGCGGATGATGCCTGGCACGGTCGCCGGCGGGGTGATGATCACCGCGAGGTCGGGCTTCTCCGGCACGGCGGTGATGCTGGGATATGCCTTGATGCCGAGGACGGTGTCGCGTTTCGGGTTCACCGGGTAAATCACGCCCGGGAAGCCGCCCTTGGTCAGGTTTTCCAAAATGTTCCGGCCCACACTGCCGGGATTTTCCGTGGCCCCGATGACCGCCACGGACTTGGGCGAAAAAATCGGATCCAGCGGGCGGCGGCGCGCTTGGTGCAGGATGTCGTGGACGGCTTCAATGCCGGGTTGCGGAGAGGAAATAGTTGTCATATTGGTTGCGGGTGAACGATTCAATTCACACAGAGAAACTGGCAGTGAAAAGAATCATAGACTCCACCAAAATTGGCGAATGCGAGCCAATAATTGATGCGAGACAAATATAGGAACCTCCGAAAACTACTTTCCGGAGGTTTCCTCGACTCTCAACTTGCAGGCCATGACGGGAGAGCAACCCGTGTCTGCCCTCATGTTTTCTTTTCGCTTTTCGAAGGATGCACATAGGGCGCTGCCCAGTTGGGCAGCGCCCTAGCGGCCTTAGTTATTTCTTAGTCTTTGTTGTAACGCTAGGGATCTATAACGGCATTCATCTGTAATGTAACCGCAGTCTGTGCCAGCGCTCTGCCGGTCAGCACTGCGCCGGTGTTCATCGCAATCAATGTTTGATCCAGTATAATTCCATTGAAGTTAGCCGTCGTTCCAAGGGTTGTCTGGCCGGCGACCTGCCAGAAGACGTTCTTGGCCTGGGCGCCGCTCTTCAGAATAACCTGGGCGCCGTTGCCCACGGTGAGATCTCCCGCTATCTGGAAGATCCAGACATCATTTGGGCCGCCCGAGAGAGTGACAACAGTGGGTATTAGAACCGAGGTGCTCCATTTGTAGAGGCCAGGTTTGATTGTCATCCCGTCAATATTTCCTGCCCCCAGTTCAGTAGCATCGGGGTTTGTCCGTCCAGCGGCGTCGGTGTAGGCGGTTTGCATATCGCTTACAGCCGTGGTCAATAAGGTTGCGTCTACCACCTCACATGCAGGACCAGCAGCATCGACTGTGTATATTTTCCCAGCCACTTCATCACAAGCTAATAGAAGAGCTGCACCGGTAATTGGACTCGTTCCAACATTTCCAACAATAGCTGATGGATAGACGTCGGTGATTCCTGATTTTGATAGAATCACGAAACTGCCTGCCGATCCAAGATCGACTGGCGCTAGCCGGTGGCCGGGCTGGGCCTCGGCCGTCATTCCCGGGGAGGGGATGGAAAGCAGCGCAAGCAGCGCGGTCATCAGAACTAAATTATTTGTGTTTTTCATAACTTATTATTTTTAGTCTTTGTGCCTTACTGGGGCAACGCCAATTACAATAAGCGAATCGCCTCGACCGTTCTATGGGGTGTTACCCCCATAGGAAGTTTCATGCATTCTGCGACGACACCGATGTCGGGGTGGCCGTGGGCTCATGAAACCCCTCGCGCTCAATCAAAACTCCTGTCAACGAAACCAAAGTGTCGTGCGAATCAATCTTCAACCTGTGCGAGCCGGGGTCTGGCCGGTGAAAATCGAATCAAAGGTCTGTGCGCGACGAAGCCGGGCACGCTCCCTTTTCTATAGCAGTTCTATGGTTCCTCGACGTTTTTAACGGGTAAAGCGGTTAAAATTGGTTTTTCTGGCTTGAGAGTCGTTATGGCTTCCTAAAAGTCCGACTTTTCTCCCTTGGGCTTCAAACTGAAAAGAAAGGCCGGCAAGTCGTCCAGTTCGTTGCTGCTGATGACGCTGCCCCAAGAGGGCATGAAATGCGGCGGTTCCGGTCCGGCCAGGTTCATCCGGGGAATGTCGCGCTCGCCGGTCATGATGAATTTTTTCAATTCATCCTTGGTGTAACCATCGGCCACGTAAATCAGGCTGGGAACTTGTTCCGCCGTTTTGGCGTTGGTGTTGTGCACGCCGCCTTTGCCGTCCGGCCCGTGACATTGGAAGCAGCCGTATTTTTGAAAAACGGCGTGGCCGCGTTCAACCGGTGTCATTTTGGCCAGATCTGCCGCTGATGGAGCATTGCCGCTGATGGCCGCGCGGGCATTTTTCACGTCATCGGCAGAAACCGCGCCGCC
Organism: Limisphaerales bacterium; assembly: GCA_003455565.1. Lineage (GTDB taxonomy): Bacteria > Verrucomicrobiota > Verrucomicrobiia > Limisphaerales > UBA11358 > UBA11358. The sequence goes on along the minus strand of DMQW01000099.1, from coordinate 4,119 downwards.
TTTGTTGCCCCACGATTGACGGATATAACTCAAAACCCCGGCGAGGTCGGC
>DMQW01000099.1:0-3796 GCA_003455565.1 Limisphaerales bacterium | reverse complement strand
CCGGCCTGCGGAATGCGAACGAGGCTTTGAATGTCCTTAACCACCCATTCGGAACCGGCCAATAGCGGAGCTTGGTTGGGTTTGCCGAGACCGTCGCTGCCGTGACAGGTGCCGCAGACGGATTCATAAACCGCCTTACTGTGGGTAATCATCGCCGCTTCGCCGGATTGGGGTTGATAGCGGGCCAGATCTTCAGCGGAGTTGAACGGCGCATAAACCTGCTGGTCGAACCAGCCGCTGTGCCGGTCGAAATAGACCGCACCGAGAAATAATAGGATCAGCGTCAGCACGATGATCCAGATCGGCACGGCCGAATTCGTTGCCGTCGGCTCGACATCAGCCTTCTCGCAACTGGTAGATTTTAATTCGTCACTCATGAATCGGGGCAACCGCCGTTAATTATGGCGGAGGTCTCGTCGCGGGACGAATTATTTGTCGTATTTGTCGCGGACTTCCTTGATTTTGGCTTCAGCGGCGGTTTTATCTTCCGGCGTGGCCTTCGCGAGTTTGTCATCGAGCATCGTTTTTTTGCGGACGCTGGAATCATAGACGAGGAACTCGTAGATTTTCTTGCCGTCGGCGCTGTCAATGCCGGAGCCGGGCTTGTGCATCATCCGCTTGACGTAGCGCGACCACTCATCCGGCATGGCGTAATCACAATTGATGGGGCGGCTCAACTTGTGGCATTGCGTGCATTTCGTGCTGAACACTTCGTAATTGTCGCGGATGCCTCCCGGGTATTTGGAGACATCAATGGTCAATGCGCCCTTTTCGAACCGTTCGATGCGCGCCTTGGTTTCCGCGTCGAGTGAATCGGCGGCGCGGGCCACGCCCACTCCCAAAAGAGCCAACGTGGCGGCACCGAGGAGGAACACCGAAAATCTGTTTTGGTTAATCATAAATTTTCTTTCGATTAAAATCCGTAAGACATTTGGAGAATAATTTCGTTGCTCGGCAAGGCCGCCGGACCACGGCTGTGCAGCCATTCATAATCACCTTCCAACAACAATGTGTTGGTCAGGTAATAAACAAAGCCTGCCGTATAGCGGTCGGTGCTGGTGCCCTGCGCGTCGTTTTCCTTGTCAAACCGTCCCACCAACTCGATGTCGTTGATGACCGGCATGTCCAAGTTCAGGCCCGCCAGCTTGTAACCGGCCTGCGTCCAGACCGCCCACGGATGCACCGTGCCCACATCGGAAGTGCCATACCAGGAATTGATGAACTCACCCTTGAGTTCAAAGCTCGGCCCAAGATGCAGCGCGGCGTCCAGCACGGCGGCGGACCAGTTATGATTGCCCGCGTCATCCCAGACGCCGGTCTGGCCGGATAAGCCGATTTCCAAGTCCTTGTGCGCGGCCCACGGATAAAACCAGCCGAGGCGACCGCCGCCGCTCGGTGCGGTGTGCAGGTTGCCGGTGTTACCGTTGTTCAGCAATCCGACATTGCCGCCCAAATCCAAGCTGCCGGCCCCGTCCAAGCCGTCCAAGGAACTGGGGCCGTTCGCGCCATAGACGGAATAAGTAATCATCTGGCCGGACTCACCCACCGCAAACGCGCCGCGCAGTTGTGCGCCCGCGCCGGCGCCCGGCAAGAATTCGCGGCCGAGCGGACCATCCGGCATTTTGTTCAGGAAGCCGGCCGAGCGTTCGCTGTAGGTGCCGAGCGGCAGCAGCATGTAGCCGCCGACGAACGTCACATAGTCGTTAATCAGGTAATCCAGTTGCGCGAAGCTTATGCCCACCGAGGTGGAACTACCGCTGTCGTGGCCCGACACTGGTTCCGCTCCATTTTGCAGCATCACGTCAAAACCGGCCTCGAACAAAATACTGTCATTAGCCCGGTAGAGGAAAATCGGCGCGAAGTCGGCCAGCAGAAATCCGCTGTGCGTATTGTTGCCGAACGTCTTCGCGTATTGGATTTCCGCGTCGCCGACCATGGTGAAATTATGCAGGGCATTGCGCACCGGCGTCGCCTGCGCCTGCGCCACGGCATCGGCCTTCTCGACCGCGTTGGTCGCCAGGCTTTGCGTCTCGCCCAACTGCTGCTGCAACTGCTGGATCTGCTGCTTGTCCTGCGCGCGTTCCGACTGCAACTGCTGCACCGTGCTTTTCAGCGCGTTAAAATCTTCATCACTGATGGCAGCCGAGGCGCGCGGCGAAACCGTCAGGCCCAAGACACAACTGGCGGCGGCGGTTCCGAGAATGCGGGAATTAAAATTCTTTTTCATAAAAAGTTTCTGGCGATTGAATGCGGGGATTAGTTGCCGGCTTCTTCCTTCATATACTTCAGGATTTCCTTCGCCTGCTTCGCGGGCAGGTTGGCCCGCACGCGCATGTGGATCATCAGCGTCTGCCACTGGCCGGAGTTGAACTCGGTCGGATACCGTTCCGCATGGCAGCGGTTGCAGTTGATGGCGTATAGCTCGGCGCCGGTGAGCTTCTTTTCCGCTTTCTTTTCCGGCGGCGCGGCGCAGGCCAGCGACAGGCCAAGACTAATCACGCACACACCAACGAACAGCGATGTGTGCCACAGGGTTGTTTGCGTTTTTTTCATAAATTTGAGTGCCCGACCAGTTCTGGTATTAAACTTTTCAATACCGAAGTTAAGCCCGTCCCGACAATTGGACTTCCCGTTTTTTGCCATTTCAATAACCTATTTTGGTGTGTTGCGACCATTGTATCAGTGAGAAAAAGTATGCGCAAGACTTACGATGCTGCGATAAGCGGTTTATCTTCATGCCGTTTTCGGAGAATTTTCATTCGTTTATTTGACAAATATTAACAGAAAAGGCATGAGGGTCAAGGGTCAATGGTCAAATCACGCGTTGAAAACATTTATTTAGCAAACTTTAACAAGGACAAACCTTGCGCAACTTGGAATCGGCTTCGTCACCCTGAACTTCCCCTGAAATTTTCGGGGGGGGGGAAACACCCCATAGCGATCACCTTCAAAACATGGAAAGGTTCATGCAATCGTCGCGCCTTGTCTGGCGCGGCCAGCCCACCCTGAACCAATACCACCAAACCTATGAAATTTATCCTGCTTACATTAACCGCCACCGCGTTGCTCGCTACCACCGGATGTATTTTCCGCGGCGACCGGGATCATTCGGACAATCGGGATCGTTCGGGATATGGAAATCATGAGGAACATCCGGCAGGTGTGGATCATGGGGAACATCCGGGAGATATGGATCATGGGGAAAGCCGGTGAACGTGAAACATCAGGCACGGTTCGTCCTGTTAATCCAGCCGGCGCGTGGTATGATCGTCGTGCATGAATGACAAAACACCGGATCCGGTTTCATCCGCCAGGCGGCGGGCGCGGCAATTCAGGATAACCGGCATCATCGTGTTGCTGCTGGGCATTGGCAGCGCGGGCGTGGTTTATTGGCTGGGGACGCGTTCGGCGGATTTATCGGATGACCTTTCAATGATCGGATATAACAAGCCCGAAGAGCGGCAGATGGAAATTCTTTACGGCAAACAGGGCAAACTCATTGAGGACTTGTCCAATAACCTGAAGCAACCCGGCACGCAGGCAGGCATCATCACCGCCGCTTCCGTCATCATCGCTGCCGGCTGCTTCTACTTCGCCCGGCTGCCGGACTATGACGCCGAGACCGGCTGATGGAATCGGAGGCGCAGGATTTTTTCAGACAGAATTGTGCAGAATTAAATTTTGTTCCGCCGATTGATTCTGTCTATTCTTCGCATCACACCATGAACCATAGGGCGGAGTTGCTGCTCCGCCGTGAGGCTTGGGCGGCGGAGCACCGCCGCCCTACCAAAGCCGG
>DMQW01000165.1 GCA_003455565.1 Limisphaerales bacterium | reverse complement strand
TGAATTCTCAAACAAACTCTAAGAGATTTAACGTCTCCAACGCGCCAACGTCAGGGAGCCAGATGCACGCGGTAAAATTTTTGCAGCTGGATCGCCGTGACCGGATCGGTCCAGAAAAACGGCAGCGACGGGGAGAAATTCGTGGCGATGGGAAGCCAACCGGCAGCGTCGGCGAGATTGCTGCTGGTCTCCACCACATAATCCGGCCCGACATCACCGTTGATCAGCAGCGAAAAAAGATTGTTGCTGACGGCGGCGTTGCTCAAGGCAGGCGTTTGCGGTCGCGTGACGGTGACGGCGAAATTCTGCGTGGCGCTCATTGCCGGCGTGCCGTTGTCCAAAACTTTCACGGCAATGAGATTGGTCGAGGGTGATTGCGCGATGGCCGGCCGCCAGGAAAAACTTCCGCTGGTCGCATTGATGACCGCACCGGCGGGCGACGCGAGCAAACTCCACTTCAGCGTCTGCGCCGGAAAATCAGGATCGGTGGCCGGGTTGGCCACGGTCAGGGTGACGCCCGCCGGATGGGTGTAATTGATGGGCGTGCCGGTGAAACTTGGCGGACGGTTCACGAGGACGAGAATTTCCGCGCTGTTCAACGCGCGGCCATAGACACGGGCGTCGCGGATGGTGCCGGGAAAATATTCGTCGCCACCGGGCAAATCCACGCCGAGCGTCAGCGGTTCGTTCACAACGCCAAAACGCAGCTTGGTCGCCGGCGGCGATGAATCCACTGCGCCGTTGAGATAAAACCGAACGGTCACGCCGTCGTAAGTGATCGCGACATGATACCAGGTGTTCGTGGCCATTTTGAAATTGGAATTCCACACGCCGCTGCCCACGCTGCCGCCGGGCGCGCCCCAGTTGGCGGAAAAGCGCAACGAGCCGTCGTGCCACACTTGCATCGCGTAAGGCCCGGTGTTCGTGCCCTTGGTGATGAGGCTGGCCCAGTCCACAAACGCATCGGCGCGAATCCACGCGGCGAGCCTGAGCGCGGTTTGCACGTCGTTGCCAATGCTTGTTCCGCAGTCCACATAATCCGTGACCCCATTGAGCTTGAGGCCGGGCTTGGTCCAGACCGGCGAGCCGACGAGCGTGCCATGCGTGCCGAAGATCAGGTTGGCCGCGCTCGTGCCGTTGGTTTCCATCAGCGGAAATTGCGCGGCGAGAAAATTGGTGTCGTCCGAAATCCACGAGCCGATCGGCACCGGTGCGCCGAAGACGGGCACGCCATTAGCGTCCCAGGCCAGGCGCTGGATGCGAAGTTGGCGATAGCCGCCGCAGCCTTGACCACTAAGGTTGTTCGCATGATAGATGTTCCACCATTGGCCGCTGGCATCAGTGAAGATGCCATTGTGGCCCGGCCCGTAAGCGCCAACCTGCTGGCTGAACACCGGCCCGGACTTGGTCCACGCGCTCGGGTCGAGCAGGTTCGTGCCGGTCAAGGTCAACAAACCAAGACAATAACTATCCGTCCAGCAGCCGCTCGCGGAATAGTCAATGAAAGTCTGGCCATTATGCGTGAACCCGAACGGGGCTTCATTGACCGACGGCGGCGTGCCGATGGTTTCCCACGACAGCGTCGGCTGCGAAATCAGCACCGGCGTGCCGCTCAAGGTGTAGGGATTGCTCATCGGCGCGATATAAATGTTCTGCTGCGATCCTGACGGGCTGCCGGAGAAAATGAAATAAAGCTGGCCGTTGGTCGCGGCAAACACGCTGCCGTCAATGTTCCAATAACCGTTGAACAGAACGCCGAGGATCGTGTAAGGCCCGTAGACGATAGTGCCCGTGCTTTGGGCGACATAAACCCGGTGGTTGGGGTGGTCGGGATTGCCGAGGCTGTAATATAAATACCAGTTGGTGCCGAACCAGTGAATTTCCGGCGCCCACACATTCGAGCAGCCTGGGGAGAGAATGATTCGATCCAAGGCCGTGACCAGACCGCCCATGGTGACGGACAGGCGCAGGTGAATGTTACAACCATCGCTTTGCACCAGGTTAAAGAAGCCGTTCCTGAATTCCACTTCCGGATCCTGGCCCGGCATCATCGGATCGGTGAAGCTGGCGGCAAACGAGCTGCATGGAAGCAACAGCAGCAGGCCCAATAAAAATGGCATCATTTTTATTCTGCGGTAAAACAGCACCAGCATTTTCATTTTATTTTTTAGTCAGCAGGCCGCGCTTACGGCAAATTCTACGTTTTGTGCCCGCAGTTCCGCGAACCGATTACCCGCCGCCAGCGGTGTAGCGGTGCACGCCTCATGCCGTAAACATTCTACCGCCGGGTTGGTTGAATCAATCATACTCTAATATTCTAGGTCAGCCAAGGAAGTCAGGTGTTGTTTGCCGGCATGGTGACTGATTTCCACTTCGCAACATCAATTGGCCGGCGCAGCGACCGCTTCCATCTCGTCCAGCATTTTGCCCAGATCCACATTCTGCCAGCCGTGTCCCTTGCCGGGGCCAAAAGTGATTCTCCCTTTGTAGGGCGGATTCGCTTGGGAAAGGAAATCGTCGAGCAGATGAACGGCGTTGTTTAAGTAAAAATTGTCCGCATCGCCAACCGCGATATGCAGCTTGCCCTGGAGTTTGGGGCCGATGATCTTCCAGTTCTGCTGCAGCACCAGATGCAAGTCATGGTTTTTCCACCCCTCCGCCACTTGATGGTCTATCACGCCGGTTTTCGGATTCCATGGAACAGCGGGATGCCCATCGGCGGCACGCGGTCCGAATAAGGCGTTCCACGCACACCAATCACAGCCCGACATGGTCCAGCAGTCACCGCGGCCGAGAACATTTTCAATCTGCAGCTCGCTGCGCAGGGTGAGACGCACTTCACCCTCCACAGTCCGCTCGCTGGGCCGTTCAAAGCCATATTGATTCACATAGGCGTTGTCATCGCTGTAAAGATTCACCAGTTCGAAAGCCCGGAAATCCACCGGGTCGGGACAAAAGCTCCAAACCCCGTTGAAAAAATCCGGATAATAAACCTGCAAGGCCAGCGCAGCCCACCCGCCCGTGGACCCTCCCGAGAGGACGCGTGCCGATGGCCGTCCAAAGGCTCGAAATTGCGACTCCACATAGGGAATCAACTCTTGCGTAACGGCGTCCCCAAATGGTCCATTGTTGGTCGAATTAATTTGAAACGGATCGCCGTAAGGCCCCTCACCATCCAAGTGCAACATAATCATTCGTGGCGTCTCATCGGCCAGCCAGACTTTTCGGAAGCTGGATTTTTCGGCCATCAAAGAATTGACGGTGGAATATCTGGTGCCATAACCGCCAATGCGCACCCAAAGGGGATATTTACGCCCGGTTTCGCGGTCGTAATCGCGGGGCAGAATGATGCCCGCGCGCAAATAAACGGGTCGCCCATGAAACTGGCTTAACAGGCGTGATTGAATTTTAACAAATTTGACCAATGCCGTATCCGGCGGCAGCAATTCGTCGGGAATCCGATGGGCGAGCCGCAATTGAATCGTGCCGCCTTGCGATGGATCCAGGTGAAATTTCTGAACATCACTGTAAAAATTGCCCGGACTGTTGGGCACGCATGAGCCGTTGTTAGAATCTAACAAGGCCTGAACGCTGTAATCACCGCCCGGCAGTTCTGCGAGATTGTTTACCGGACAAATGATGGCGTGTTGATCCAACACAGTCGCGACACCCGGCGTGAGTTTGTCAACGTCACAGGCCAACACGCACGGTGCGTTCTGACCGGTGCTGGTGACTACGAGTCTTGGTTCCGTTTTTTCGTTTCGACTTAAGACGACGATCATCCGGCCGGTTTGTGCCTCGTTAACCAAGCCGCTGACCATGCGGATTTCGAACCGCAAACTATTTGTTCCATTGGCCAAACCGCTTGAAACCAGAAAGAGCAGCCACAGGGTGAAACACCTCTTGAACAGCGAATGG
>DMQW01000319.1 GCA_003455565.1 Limisphaerales bacterium | reverse complement strand
TGGAAACCTTCGTTGAAATTTTCGCCTTTCCGGCGGTAATCAAAATAACCCCACGAGGCATGTTCGTTGACGGCGGCGACAAAGTTATTCGTTGGCTGCTCGAAGTTATAGTTGTCGTCTTCGTTAAAGACAATTGGCTTGGGTTTTTCACCGCACATCGCGCGGATTTTGCGAACTGATTCTGCGATGCGCGCGGGAACTTTCACGCCGTTGCCATGCACCAAAATGAAGTCGGCGTTCGTCACCACATTTTCCTTCGGCAACGGTCCGCCGTAACTCGTGCTGGCGAGCAAATGAAAACCGTCGCGCTCAATGTGGCGCACGCGGGCGATGAGTTCATGGACGCGTTCAGGCCGGAGGATTTCATTGACGTAATGTTGATCGCATTCGTTGTTGATTTCGACCATCACATTGCGATAGCCGTGACCGAGAATCCATCCGGTCGCATTGTCCACGGCGTTGAGAATGGCGGTTTCATTCGTGAGAACTCGGTCCTGCGCCTGATAAAAATATCCCAGGATGACGACCATCCCCAGTTCGTCGGCGCGGTCGAGAATTCGCGTGAGCCGGGCGAAGTAGTCGGCACGAAGCGAGCCATCGGGATTGAAAGCAGAATTGCGCCACGGCTGTTCTTGCGAGTAGCCGTAAGGCGAACCGCCCTGGAGGTTGAGCGTGAAAGCCAGCAACCCGAGTTTGCGCCACTCCGGCATCGCCGCTATGAACTCGCTCGTGTTGCGGTCGGCATCCCACTTGCCGGCGTCGGGATAGACCCAGCGATTGGTGGTCTCCGGGTTCAGGTCGTCGAAAATTCCCTGCACCATCCGGGAGTTGAACAGCAGGCCTTCGATTCGATGTCCGTTCCAAGTCCGGCCTGCATAGGTCGGCTGGCCGTTGATGTAAAAGTCCTCGCCGCGAATGGAAACTTCCGTCCGGCGTTGTGGCGCGGCGGGTTCAGCGGCAAATATCGGACGGTAGATTCCGGTCAGACTGACGAGAACTAATCCAGTGAAGATTTGAGCAATGGTTTTCATGTGCGGTTCGCTTATTGTGACTACGATTCTTCAGCGCTCCAACCGCACCACGAAATAAGGTGTTTGTTTGTTGAAATCCGGAAACATCACGCCGCGATGTTTATTGTCCATCGCCTGGATGAAATACATGAAATCAAATTGAGGGTTGATTTTGTCGGCGGGAATGACGGCTTCATAATTTCCTTTTTCGTCCACGGGCTTCATCGTGAGCGTCTCGTAATCCTTCGTTTGATTGACGCTGCGGTAGAGCACTTGCACCCACTTTATTTCCGCCGGTGAATTTACTTTTGCCCGAACCGTCAATGGCCTTAGCGCGGGAGCAGTAAGAATCGGCTGATGAAAAATGCTTGGAGCCTCGGATTTATTTGCGGCTGCCACATAATGTGGCGATGGCGTAACAACAGTGTTCGTCGGCGCTTTTTCCCGTTCTATTCCCAATTTTACAAGACCGTTTTCCAGCGATGCAAATTCGTCCTTCCAATGGCCGCACAAGTTTCGGCTGCGCGCGCCGAACAACAAATCACCGGCATAAGTATCGCCGGCGACATCAACGATTTGCCGCCACGCGGCAACGGCGTTGCGCTCATAAGCGATGGCGTCGTCGAGCGCGCGGACGTCTTTGGTGCGAACAAACAAACGGTAGCTCACGGCGGCGGGAATTCTTTGTGAATGGTAGCGCGCCAGATTCGCGAGAATTTTCAGATCAATGATGGTCGAATCGAATTCCTTGCTGCGGTGCGCGCCGATTTTCTTGTCCGCCTCCGTGATTTGCGCGCTGATGTCATCGGCAGTTTGCGCGAACCAGCGGCTCGTTTCCTGTGGCCGAATTTTTGCCGTCTCGCCGTTTTCAACGAGCAGTTGCGCCTCTTCATCAAAATTCTCGAAAAGCTGAACGTCGGAAAGTGTTGCTTTGGCAAAGCTTGGCAAATCACCGAGGTGCTGTTTTTCCGCCCAGGCGGTGGTCATCGGAAATGCGGTATAAGGATAACTGGACGCAATGATCCGCGGCAGAATCCAGCTCGCGTGATGCAGCGCATTTTCCAGGAGCGGGCCGGCATCCGGGCCAAAGCGGTTCTCAAATTCCCTGTTCCAGATTTCCGGCGGCGCGTTCGTATTGTAACCGATGCGTCCGAAGACCTGGTAAAAATGCCAGTAACGTTCAAACTCATAATCGTAGTAGCGTGCGGAAGGTTTGAGTAGATCGAACACCTTCGCATTTAGCGGCTGGGCTTCCATTTTTGTGGCGAGCGGTTCATCCACTGAAAAATTATCGCCGTCGTAAAGATGCGTGCTGGCGACAAATCTGCGCGTGTAATCGGGATCGCCCCACAATAAAATGCGCGTTGTGCCACCGTTCCAAAGCTGCCAGTTCATCTGGTATTTTTTTGGATAGACCAGAAGGTCGGCGTAACCGTGACGACGATTATTCTGATCTCCGGGATTGATGTGCATGGGATGAAACGGCAGTCCCATTTGCTCCATCCAATACTTCGTGCTGACGCGAAAATTGACACCTGAATCCAGCGCACTCTGAATTTCTCCGGCGGTAAGACCTTTGGCCCGCAGGTCGAGCGGCATTTTTGGAGCGGTTTCCATGATGGTTTGGAACACCGCCTTCCAGAATTTTCCCTGCTCGCTGACTTTAAGTCCCGATTCGTCGTGCATCCGAAATTGAATTCCATCAATCCCTGGAAATTGCTTTAGAAAAACTTTCAATGCCGCTTGCGTATAAGGAATCAAGTTTTCTGACGTCATGCCCCAGACCAAACCCGGTGTGGGTTGAGTCAAACCGATGTCGCCATCGGACATTCCGCCGCCTTGACCGCCACCGCGATAAATATGCTCCCAAATACCGACCGTGAAACTGATTCCGCGCGCATGAGCCATCGCAATGATTTGCTTGAGCGTTTCGACATTTTGTTTCTGCTGCCCGGCATTGACGCCAATGATTTTGACCTCTGGAAATTCCGGCACGTCAAAGAAATACGGATAACACGGCGCAAGAAATCCACCGTCCTCATAACCGAAAACGACCACCAGCGAATTGAAACGATCCTGCGCAAGCAGGTCGAGATAACGCTGCCAATACGCTTCATCGTAAAACCGGCTTTCCCAGCAGGCTCGGTTCATGGTGAAAAGAGTCATTCCGCGCGTGGCGACCTCCGGCTTTTCAACTATGTCGCGCACTTCGCTCAATGGCGATTCGGCATTCGTGCCCCAGCGAATTCGATCAGCCACGTCGAGTTCGCCATACATCAGCCCGCGCTCGTCCGATCCGCCGATGACCCAGGCTGGCCTGCCTTTGTAGTCGAGTTTCTGAATTGCCAATGCTTCGGCATTTGTTGGAACGGATTGATGGGAAATTTTTAGCAAAGTCGCGGCAGATCCGTCACCGTTTGCCAGACCCGCCACGATCAGCATTTTGCCTTTGGCAGTGTCCAGCGTATTGGCAATTTCAAAGGTGACCTGCTTGTCTTTCAACGCGGCAATAATTTTCTCCAAGCCATGTCCCGCCGCCTGGCCGGGTGCCGGGTCAGTGACAATGGAAATGATCGGCGAGGGCGCGCCTGTTAGCGTTTGCGCCGAAGCGCAGCCGGAGCTTATCGCCAGAATCAGAAGCAAGAGGAGTGGATTTTTTGACATAGATTATCTGATAGTTTGATTGATGAGCAAGTTCAGCCAGAACAAGTCAATGACGCAAGAATAATTTTGAACTTCCCGGCAAACTCAAGGCGGCGTTTCCGGCGAAGAGCCTGCTGGAATACAAATTCTGGCCGCACGTCAGCCGCGTGGACAACGTCTTCGGCGACCGCAACCCGGT
>DMQW01000310.1 GCA_003455565.1 Limisphaerales bacterium | reverse complement strand
CGCGATCCGGTGGGCAGCTACCGCCGCGAATTTGAAGTTCCCAAGAATTGGGATGGCCGCCGGATTTTTCTCACGTTTGACGGTGTGGACTCCGCATTTTTTCTCTGGGTCAACGGTGAAAAAGTCGGGTTCAGCATCAACAGCCGCAATGCCGCCGAGTTCGACATCACCAAATTTTTGAAGCCCGGCAAAAATCTGCTGGCGGCGGAAGTTTATACTTATTCGGCTGGCAGCTACATCGAGGATCAGGACATGTGGCGCTTGAGCGGCATCTTTCGCAACGTCACGCTCTGGAGTGCGCCGGAAGTTCACATCCGCGATTTCTTTGTGAAGACCGATCTCGATGCGAAGTATCAAGACGCCACATTGTCCGCGACCGCCAAAGTCCGCAATTATTCGGATCAGCCAGCCATCGCGCGCGAACTTGAAGTTGAGATCTTTGACAATAAAGGTCGTTCCATCGCCAAAGCCAAGGCCGATGTTCCCGCGCTCGGTGCGGGCGAGGAAAAATCGGTTGAAGTCGCACTGCCGATTTCCAATCCCGCCAAGTGGACGGCTGAAACGCCGAATCTTTACACGACCGTGCTTTCGCTTTCCGGCGGTAAGAACGGCGAGATCATTTCCACCAGAACAGGTTTCCGAAAAATCGAAATCAAAAACCGCGTATTCATGGTCAACGGCGTGCCAGTGAAACTCAAAGGCGTGAACCGTCACGAGAACTGGCCGGACACCGGTCATTATGTTCCGGAAGAAAAAATGATCCGTGATCTCGAAGTTCTCAAGCAAGGGAACGTCAATCACGTCCGCACCTGCCATTATTCCGACGATCCGCGCTGGTATGAACTGTGCGACGAGTGGGGGATTTATCTGAATGCCGAAGCGAATTGCGAATGCCACGGTTACGGGGGCGTGCTCGACCGCGAACCGAAGTATGAGAAGGCCATCGTGGATCGCAGCGTCGCCAACGTGGAAAATTTTAAAAATCATGCTTCGATCATTATGTGGTCGCTCGGCAACGAATGCGGCGGCGGCAGTAATTTTGTTTCCGCGTTGAAGGCCGTCAAGGCGCTGGACGTGAGCCGCCCGGTGCATTACGAACCATTTGGCATCGCCGAAAGGAATCCCGCCGATGTGGACAGTCGCATGTATACCGGCGTCGCCGAAGTTGAAAAGATTGCGACAGACAGTAAATATACAAAACCTTTTTATTTGTGCGAATACGCCCACGCGATGTTCAACTCGATGGGCTCGCTCGGAGATTACAATGACGTTCTTGATAAATATCCCGCGCTGATGGGCGGCGCGATTTGGGAATGGGAAGATCAAGGCATCTGGAATCGCCGTGATCCCAAGCGCCAATTTCTTGCGTTCGGCGGCGGCTTCGGCGATTTTCCGAACGACCATTATTTCATCCACAAAGGCGTGGTATTTTCGGATCGCTCGCCCAAGCCGCATTATCCCGAGATGAAGCACGTCTATCAATGGATCGGCATCACGGCGGATGATTTGACCGCTGGCACGGTGAAGATTCGGAATAAATACGCGTTCATCAATCTTGACCGGTTTCAAGGCCACTGGACGCTTTCCGAAGATGGAACGGTGATGGACAAAGGTGAAATCAGAATTTTGAGTCTTGCGCCCGGCGCGGAAAAATCCATCGCGATCGGCTTCAAAAAATTCACGCCGAAACCCGGCGCGGAATATGATCTGCGGATTTCATTCACGCTCAACCAGGACGAATTGTGGGCGAAAGCCGGTTATGAAATCGCAGCGGAGCAACTCAAGCTGCCGAACCAAATTCCCGCCGTCGTTGAAAACTCGACGGACACGGCTGCGGTTCACTTGCAAGATGATGACGGCACCATCGTCGTCGCTGGCAAAAACTTTTCCGTCACGTTCGACAAAACGACGGGAGCAATTTCACAGCTTGTCCGTGACGGCAAGAATCTGCTCATCGCCGGCGGCGGTCCAAAGCTGAACCTCTGGCGTGCTCCGCATCAAAAGGACGACATGTGGGCTTACAAAGACTGGCATAGCTCCGGTCTGGATGATTTGCAATGGTCGGTTGTCCGCATCAGCGCCACGCCCGTTTCCGATTCCGCCGTGCGTGTTGAAGCCACCGTGAAAGGCACCGGCAAGAATCGTTTCAGCGTCATTCATTCCGCCACTTACACCGTTTATGGCGACGGTTCGATTGCCGTGGACAACGCGGTTTTTCCGCAAGGCCGGAAAATCCCGCTGGCGCGGATGGGAGTCCGGTTGCAACTCGACAAGGCGTTCGACCGGTTCACTTATCTGGGACGCGGGCCGATGGAAAATTATTCCGACCGCAAGCGCGGTTCTGATTTTGGGCTGTATGCCAGCACTGTCCGCGAACAGTTGACTCCCTACGCCAAGCCGATGGAATGCGGCAATCACGAAAATGTCCACTGGGCGGCGTTGACCGGGAAAAATCTGCCTGCATTGATGGTGCAGGCGGATGAAAGCGATCTCCAAGTGTCGGCATTGCCCTACACGGACGAAGCCATGATGCCGGTTGAATACTCCGTTGACCTGCCCGAAAGCACGAGCGCGGTTCTGAACGTGGCGACACACACTTTGGGCGTTGGTTCAAATGGCTGCGGCCCGCGTCCGCTTGATCCGTATATGCTGTGGTCTTCGCCAGAAATGTTCTCGTATGTCCTGCGCCTCCTGCCGGCCGGACAAAAGGATTTGCCCGCCGTTGGAAGATTGGCCGCGCCAAAAGATCGCGTGAAGCCAGCGATGCCCGCGCTGGAAATGTCAGACGCCGCCCGCGGAAAAGTGATTTCCGCCAGCAGTTTTGAAAGCGGCGAGGGCGATCCCGATCACGCGGTGGATGGAAACACAGACACGTTCTGGCACAGCCGGTGGAGCAGCAATGAAGCGCAGCCTCCACATTTTCTGGTGATTGATTATTCCAAGCCGCTAGACATTGCTGGATTGATTTATACCGCGCGCGGCGACAGTGAGAATGGGCACGTCAAAGACTATGAAGTATACGCAAGTGCTGATGCTAAGAATTGGGGTATTCCAGTGGCGCACGGGCGTTTCCCGGAATATAGTCCAGAGACAACCATTCAATTCCCCAAACCAGTGACGACACGTTATTTAAAATTCGTTATGCTAAGTGAACAGCGTGACCGGCCTTTTGCCTCCGTGGCTGAATTGAATGTGGAGGTTGTAAAACATTAACTTGCTCCTTAAAAATATCCCAAATCAAACAAGAACCGAAATACATATGTCAACCATCACCCCCTCATCCTCATCCATTTCCCCTCCGTCGAATACGGTCCAAACGTATCGTGGCCCTTTCGCGATCATGACCGTCCTGTTTTTCATGTGGGGGTTCATGACGGTTTTCAACGACATTCTCATTCCCCGTTTCAAGGAGGCGTTCACGTTGGATTTTTATCACGCGATGTTTGTCCAACTGGCTTTCTTCGGCGCCTACTTCATTGGCTCACTGGTTTATTTTATCATTTCCGCCACCAAGGGCGATCCGATTGTTAAGATTGGTTACAAAAATGGCGTGGTCATCGGGCTTTTGATTTCGGCGACGGGCAGCGCGTTGTTTTGGCCGGCTGCGGCCATGATTTCATATCCGCTGTTTCTCGCCGGACTGTTCATTGTTGGCCTTGGGTTTGCCATGTTGCAAATCGCGGCGAATCCTTATGTGACGATTCTCGGCCCGGAACGAACCGCATCCAGCCGCCTGAATCTGGCGCAGGCCTTCAATTCGGTGGGAACCACCATCGGGCCGTTGATTGGCGGGTATCTTATCTTTCAATATTTCGCCAAAACCGGCGCGCACGGAGCGGACTCGGTCAAAGTGCCGTATCTGGCGTTCTGTATTGTCTTTATGATTTTGGCGGTGGTTTTTTTCTGCATCCGCCTGCCGCATGTCGGCGAAGGCAAAGTTGAACGTCTGTCTCTTATAC
>DMQW01000301.1:2988-3478 GCA_003455565.1 Limisphaerales bacterium | reverse complement strand
CGCGCGGAACTGGTGAAGATTGCTGTCGTTACCCGGCTGAATGAGAAGTTAAATCTTTCCCTCACCGCCGGCTGGGGCCACGCCGGACAAAACGGCGTGACGATGCCCGGCAAAGGCAAACTCGAAACACGCGGCTACGCGGCGGACGAGATTGCATCGGAATTGCTCGGCCAAGCCACACACGACGTTTTCCTCAACAACTCCGCCTGTTGGTGCAACGTGCCGGAGAAAGTCTGGGACTACACCATCGGCGGTTATCAGGTCATCAAGAAATGGTTGAGCTACCGGGAATTTGATCTGCTCGGTCGCGCGCTCACGCCAGACGAGGCGCGCGAAGCCACGCACATGGCCCGCCGCATCGCTGCGCTGATTTTATTGCAGCCGGAACTGGACAAGAATTATCAGGCAGTCAAGTCGGCGACGGTTGCACTCTGATTCATTTCTTATCCTCGCTCGCGAATCGGGGACACCTCATCCGGCCTCCGGCCAC
>DMQW01000301.1:0-2685 GCA_003455565.1 Limisphaerales bacterium | reverse complement strand
TCTCCCCATCCGATGCGGAGAAGGAATTATTTTGTGGGACGATTTCCCGGCGTAGGTGCTTGCTCACGGCGCACCAACACCGGGCTAATTTCCGTAGCGCCTTCAGCGCATAAAAAAACGGCCTTCATTTCTGAAAGCCGTTTTTTGTTTTCTCCAATTTGATTTTACGGATGCGGGGTTGCGGGCGGCGGCGTGGGCGGGGTCGGGCTGGCGTGGCTTGCGGTGGTGTCCACGATGATGCGCGCGTTTGGCAGGCTAGGTTTTAATTTCAGCGTGGCGGCTGCGGATGCGCGTGTCCGTCACCAGCCAGACGGAGTCGCGCAAGTCTCGCCCGGCCAGCAAAGCCAGGGCATCCGCCAGCCGGCGCAGCAAATCGGCGCGATTCGGTTTGCGCAAGGTGATGACAATCGCCCCGCCGTGACGAGCGAAAGTGAGCGGAATGGTGTGAAAGAAATCTTTGTCGGTCGTGATGAAGATGGCACCGTCCGCTTGCGCGTGATCGAATAATTTATCATCCGCCGTGCCCGGTGGAAAACCATCCAGCGCGTGCGACGCGGAATGACCGGCGGCAACGAGTTGAGTCAGGGCCAGACGCGGGAAATTTTCGTCGAGGAAAAATTTCATCCGCCGGGTCAGGCTTCGACGGCTTCCATGGCCGTCAATTCGCCGGCGAATTCCAGACAGGCGCGGATGCCGGCCTCGGTCAGCGAGGGATAGTCCGCCAAAATTTCCTGATGCGATTGTCCGGCGGCGACCGCGCCGACGACATTCGCCACCAAAATACGAGTGCCGCGCACAACGGGTTTGCCGTGACAGACCGCCGGGTCAAGCGCGATTTGATTTGAAAGCCACGTTTGCATATTTTTCGTGAGTCCAAACTACGCGTGCGGCCAAGGTAAATCAAGCGGGCAAAATCGGGGTCGCCGAAAAAGATTCACCGTTTACAATAAAAAAACGGCCTCCGTTGCCGAAGGCCGCTGCGAGTTCTCAAATTCTTTCGCCGATGCTTACGCCGGTGGCGGTGTGGGCGGCGTCGGCGTTTTCTTTTCCCGCTGCGGGGCGCGTTCGACGTGACTCGCACTTTGCCAGGCGCGGAGTTTCTCCGGCACGCGCGTGTATTTGTTAAACATGATGGCGTCCAGTCCCCCGATGACGTCGTTGATCCGGCCGAGCAATTCGTCAATCAGTTTGGTGTTGCCCACGCCGTCCTGAACTTCGGACTGATTGCGCTGCTTGGCTTCGGTGATGGCGTCGCGGTCGGTGCGCAAGTGGGTGACAAAATCGGCGGGGAGTTCGTAAGCCACGAAGCGGGCGCAACGCCGCCTTGGCGGTCTTGACGGCGGCGGAATCCGCCGGCTTGTCTTCAAGTTTTCCGAGCACGGAGTCGGCGTGCGTGGTGATGGCGGACTCGGCGGGATTGTCCGGTATGCGGTAGGGCGCGGCGAAACCATTCTCGGTCTTTTCAATCTCGCGGGCGGTGCGCGAAATGTTTTTCAAATCAAGCAGCATCCCGTCGAGGAGCGTTTCCTTGCTGACGCGGTTGGGCGATTGGTCGGCCTTGGCGTCGTCCGCCTTGACAATGAGGTCGTCGAGGCTGGTGAAGAGTGTCGTGACTTTGCTGCCGGCGGTGAAGTCGGCGGTGTTGTCCCGCCCAAAAGTTTGGACGCGGGTTGCGCGGTCGTAACGGCGTTGGTCATGGTCATTCATATTTTTCTTTTCCGAAATGGTTGTGCGTTGTGCGGCTGACTGGCGCAGAGAATGTCGTTTCGCGGCGAAGATGCCAACTGGTTGAAAGATCCATTTGCATATTTCAACGGCGAAAACAATTTGTCGCCAAAATCACCGGCATACATGATGACGCCAATGCCGACCTGGCGGATGTTGTTCAAGCATT
The DNA here is from genome assembly GCA_003455565.1 of Limisphaerales bacterium. GTDB lineage: Bacteria > Verrucomicrobiota > Verrucomicrobiia > Limisphaerales > UBA11358 > UBA11358. The sequence continues at coordinate 791 of DMQW01000301.1, read as the reverse complement.
GCGTCCGCCTGGCCTTTTCCTTGGCTCGAGCCAGCGCGGGCAGCAACATCGCCGCCAGAATCGCAATGATGGCGATGACCACCAGGAGTTCAATGAGCGTGAACGCGCGCTTGTTTTGCAAATTTACTTTCTTCATGAATATTTTTTGTCTCTTCATCAACAATGGCACGGGGTGAAAGCTGTCTCCAACTTTCACCCCGGCCACGGATTTTTTAACCAAGCTTACAGATAAACCATGCGGTAGAACACCGCGCCGTTGACTGGGTTGATCACATTGGTCACCGAGTTCACCGTGGTCGAGCCGGCCACGTCCACCCAGTTGGTGCCGAGGCCGGTCGCGAGCGAATTCGTCTGCGATTGCAAGCGCCAGCCGATGTGGTCGGCGGGCCAGCTCAAGACGAGAATGCCGCCGCTGACGCTGAAGGTGATGTTCGTCGGATTGCTGGCGATGGTGCTGGTCACAATGCTCAATACGCCGTTGACCGGATTGAAGCTGTAGGCCAGACCCGTCCCCGGCGAACCGGCAATGCCGGCGAAGTTGCCGGAGTGCGAACCAGTGACGCTAAACAACTGGAATGTGTTGGTCGTCGCGAGCGCAGTCGCATCAGACGTGATGTTGGTGACGGTCAGGATGCCGCCGTAGCTGATGTTGCCGCCGACGACAACTTGATCCTGCGCCAGAGTGCCACCGGTCTTGTCAATGCGCATGGTGGCATTGCCTTGCAAGGTCAGGTTGTTGTTGATCGCGAAATTGCCGGTTCCGCCAGCATCGCCTGCGCCGAGATTGCCCG
>DMQW01000238.1:12256-13784 GCA_003455565.1 Limisphaerales bacterium | reverse complement strand
GCCAAGCTCGGCACGCCGAACAACACCGGCACGCGCATCGTCAGCTTGAGCGGCCATGTAAAACGCCCCGGCTACTACGAAATCGAAGTCGGCAAGGCGACGATTGGCGAACTCATCAACGACCCGAAATTCGGCTGCGGACTGCGCGATGGTCGCAAGTTGAAAGCGATTATTCCCGGCGGTTCGTCCTCGAAAGTTTTGAAGGCCGGTGAAAAATTTAAGCTCAAGAAAAAGGACGCCGAGGGTAAAGAGATTTTGGTCGAGACCGACATGCTTGATTTGCCTTACGATTTTGATTCGCTTGCCGCCGCCGGTTCGATGAGCGGTTCGAGCGCGATCATCGTGATGGATGACTCAACTGACATCGTCGGTGCGCTGGCGAACCTCTCCGAGTTTTACGCGCACGAAAGCTGCGGCCAATGCACGCCCTGCCGCGAAGGTTCGCTCTGGATGAGCAAGACGCTGCACCGTCTCACGCACGGCGAAGGCCGCAAGCAGGACGCGGATTACCTCGTGAAGATCGCCGACAACATTCCCGGCGGCCGCACGATCTGCGCGTTCGGCGAAGCCTGTTCCTGGCCCGTGCAAAGTTTCGTGGCGAAGTTCAAAGATGAATTTATCGCCAAAGGTGCCGCCGATGAAGCGCGCCGTGCGCAGGAAACGAATAGCCTCAACGCCGGCGCGACGGTAGAATTGACCGCGAGTTTGGAACATTAAAAAAAGTTGAAGATTATGAGCACAACCGCCCAGAAAATTTGCATTGAAGCGTTGAGCCTGCCGCGCGAATCCCGGACGGAGATTGCCGAGCGGATTCTCGCCAGCCTCGAAGACAAAGCCGACAGCAAAGCGGAGAAGGCCTGGAAAGCGGTGATACGCCGTCGCCGCGCTGAAATCCATTCCGGCAAAGCCAAGGTTCGTCCGGCTGAAGACGTGATGCGCGATGCCATGCACGCCATCGCATGAAGCCAATTTTTTACCACTGTGAAGCCGATGTTGAACTGGTTGGCGCAGCCAAACGATACAAGTGCCAGAGTGAAGGGTTGGGGAAAAGATTCCTCCACGCGGTTCACATCGCCTTGGCGAAAATTCAGGACGACCCGGAGCGGTTCCCGTTTTACGACGAACCAGCCCGGTCGTGCCGCGTCATCGGATTTCCTTACCGGGTGGTTTATGAAGTCTTGCCCGACGCCATTTACATCGTTGCTGTCGCTCACGCGAGCCGCGAACCCGGTTATTGGAAAAGTAGATTAAGCTGAACATGTCAGCCCTAACGACAACAGAAATGAAGCCCGTCGCGCCCGCGATTGTAAAAATCAAGGTCAAGGTGGACGGGCGCGAAATCGAAGTGCCGCGCCTCACGGCCGACTGGTCGGGCAAGCTCACGCCCACGACGATGATTCAGGCGTGCGAACTGGCCAAAGTGGACGTGCCACATTATTGCTGGCATCCGAAGCTGCCCGTCGCCGGCAACTGCCGCATGTGCCTCGTCGAGTTCGGCACGCCCGCGCTCGGCCCGGATCGCAAGCCG
>DMQW01000238.1:0-12071 GCA_003455565.1 Limisphaerales bacterium | reverse complement strand
GCCTGCGCGACGCCGATTTCGCCGGGAATGGAAATTTACACGACGACGCCCGGAGTGAAACAAATGCGCGAGGGCGTGCTTGAGTTTCTGCTCATCAATCATCCGCTCGATTGCCCGATCTGCGACGAGGCCGGCGAATGTAAATTGCAGGAATACTCCGTGGACTATGGCCAGAGCGCGGGCCGCTTCGTCGAGGCGAAGGTTCACAAGCCGAAGGCCGTTGACCTCGGGCCGCGCATCATGCTCGATGCGGAACGTTGCATCCTGTGCTCGCGCTGCATCCGGTTCACGCGCGACATCGCCGGCGACGACGCGCTCGGCTTCATCAACCGCGGCAGTTACAGCACGCTCACGCATTATCCCGGCAAACCGTTCGACAACAATTACACGCTCAACACGGTGGATATCTGCCCGGTCGGCGCGCTGACATCGAAAGATTTTCGTTTCAAGATGCGCGTCTGGTTCCTCAAGGAAACCAAGAGCGTCTGCACGAGCTGCGCGACGGGTTGCAGCATTCTCATCGGCTCGCGCGAGGAAAAAATCTACCGTTACACGCCGCGCGAAAACAACGGCGTCAATGGTCCGTGGATGTGCGATGCCGGTCGTTTGAATTACAAGTGGATTGGTCATGCCGACCGTTTGAAAGATGTTTTGGTGCGCGGCCAGAAATCCACTTGGACGGCGGCGCTCAACGAAATTTCCGACAAGCTGAAAAAAACTCCGGCAGGTTCCGTCGCGGTTGTGGCTTCTGCTCGTCAGACGAATGAAGAACTTTGGTTGCTCGGCAAACTTAAATCAAAACTTGGCGCGGTCAGCGATTCGGTCGCGCGTTTTGGCGAAGGCGACAAGCTGCTCGTCAGCGCGGACAAAAATCCGAACACAAACGGCGCGCGTTTGACGGGAATTTGTTTCACCGAAATCGGCACGAATCTGCCGCAGATCGCGAACGGAATTTCGAGCGGCAAAATCAAGACGCTCATCGTTTTCGGCGAAGACGTGACGAAGCACGGCATCGGCGCGGATTTGCTTGGCAAGCTGGAGACGCTCATCGTCAGCGACATTTTGCCGAACGCGACGACGAAGCTGGCACATTACGTTTTGCCCGGCTGTGCGCACGCGGAAAAGCGCGGCACGTTCACAAACACCAAAGGCCGCGTTCAAAAATTTATGAAGGCCGTCGAAGCACCCGGCGACGCGCGTGCCGAGTGGGAATTTTTGCATGACCTCGTTCACAACGTGACTGGTCAAAACGGTTTTGTGACGATTGAAGGTCTGTTCAATCAAATGGCGGAGGATGTGTCCGCGTTCAACGGTTTGACGTGGCAAGCCCTCGGCGACACCGGCGTAACAGTGCAAATCTAAAATGGACTGGAATTTCATCATTTTCAGCGCGGTCAAAATCGCCGTGGTCATCGGCATATTGCTGACCATGGTGGCCTACTCCGTTCTGGCCGAGCGCAAAATCGCGGCGTGGATTCAGGACCGCGTCGGGCCGAACCGCTGCGCACCGCCATTCGTGAAATACATTCCCGTCGTCGGGCCGTTCCTGACGCGGCTCGGATTTTTCCAGCCGCTGGCCGACGGGTTGAAGTCGCTTTTGAAGGAGGACTTCATGCCGGCGGGCGTGCGGAAGGTTTATTTCTGGCTCGCCCCGGCGGTGGCGATGGTGCCCGCGCTGCTGGCGGTGGCGGTGATTCCGTTTGGCTCCCAGCTCGGCGCGCAGAAAATGGTCATCGCGGACTTGAACGTCGGCATCCTCTACACCTTCGGCATCGTGTCGCTGGGCGTTTATGGAATTGTCCTCGCGGGCTACGCGGCGAACTCGAAGTATCCGATGTTCGGCGGCATCCGTTCGAGCGCGCAGATGATTTCGTATGAAATTTCGATGGGCATGTCGGTGATTCCCGTGCTGCTCATCGCGGGCAATCTGAATCTGACCCAGATCATCGGCTGGCAGTCCGCGCACGGCTGGCTGGTGCTGTATGCGCCGGTGTCGTTCGTGATTTTTCTCGTCGCGGCGTTTGCGGAGACGAATCGTATGCCGTTCGATTTGCCGGAGGCCGAGCAGGAACTGGCCGGCGGCTACAACGTGGAATACAGCTCCATGAAATTCGCGCTGTTTTTCCTCGCGGAATACTCGAACATGATTGCTTCGTCAGCCATGATGGTGACGCTGTTTTTCGGCGGCTGGACGCTGCCGTTCTGGGGACTGGATCATGCGGCGACGACGCTCGGAATGGGCATCGCGCACATTTTGGTTTTCATCGCGAAGATGCTGTTTTTCATGGTGGTGTTCATCTGGGTGCGCTGGATGTTCCCGCGTTTCCGTTACGACCAGTTGATGGACCTGGGCTGGCGACGGTTCTTGCCGCTCGCGTTGGTGAACATTTTAGTGACGGCAATTTGGTTGTGGATGACGACAAAATGACCGGGCAATGCCAACAATTTTGCGAATCAAAGGTTATCGCATCGGCTTTTTCAGCGCCGACGGCGACGAGCCGCCGCACGTCCACGTTGACAAGAACGGCAACGCGGCCAAATTCTGGCTGGAGCCGTTGCAGCTCGCGAAGGACGCCGGTTTTTCGCGGCCTGAGCTTAATGAAATTTACGACCTCCTGCGCGAGCATCGGCAGAAACTTTTGAATGCCTGGCATGAATACTTTGAATGACATCCGCGTGACGCGCATCAGCAGCACAGCGGACACGCTGCGGGCGGACTTTGACGACGGCCGCTCCGTGGAACTGCCGTTGCAATGGTTTCCGCGCCTGTTCAAGGCCACGCAGGCGCAGCGCGACCATTACGAACTTTTGGGGCGCGGCTATGGCGTCCATTGGCCGGACGTGGACGAGGATTTGAGCGCGTCGGGACTGGCGTTGGGGAAACCGTCCATTGAATTTGTCAAACAGCAACGCAAACACGAAACGGCTTTAGCATGATTGTAGATCGCAGACCATTGACGTTTTGGGAAAAACTTTATCTGCCGGCGATAATCGGCGGGTTGAAGGTCACGGTTCGCCATGCCTTCCGCACCTTGTTCCAGGGTAAAGCCGTGACGATGGAATACCCGGAACAGAAATGGACCGTGCCGGAAAATTACCGTGGCGCGCCATATCTCGTGAAGGATCAGGACGGCAACACGAAATGCGTTTCGTGCCAGCTCTGCGAATTTGTCTGTCCGCCGAAAGCCATCCGCATCACGCCGCCCGGCGAATCCGGCAAGCTTGCCGACCGCACCAACGCGGAAAAGATGCCGGCGGAATTCGAAATCAACATGCTGCGTTGCATCTTCTGCGGCTTCTGCCAGGAAGTCTGCCCCGAGGAAGCGATCTTTTTGCAGAAGGATTACTCGCTCACCGGCACGAGCCGCGAGGAGATGATTTACAACAAGGAAAAACTCCTGTCGCTCGGCGGTATCAGCCCCGGCATCCAGAAGTGGAAACACAAACTGGAAGAAGCGCAGGCGCAGGAAAGCTTTCCGGTGAAAGTCTAATCAGCAATGGAAGCCATCAACAATTTGATCAGCGGCGGCGCAGTCACGGACATTTTATTTTACGTCTTCGCGGCGCTGACGCTGCTGTGCGGCGTCCTCGTCGTCGCGAATCCGTTCAGCCGCAGTCCTGTCACCAGCGCGATGTTTCTGGTGCTGACCATCATCTCGATGGCCGGGCTGTTCGTGCTGCTGCACGCGTTCTTCCTCGCGGCGGTGCAGATCCTCGTCTATGCCGGCGCGGTCATGGTGCTGTTCCTGTTCGTCATCATGCTGCTCGACTTGAAGGAAGAACAGCGCCGCAAAATAAAATTATTCGGCCTCGTCGGCGGACTGATTTCCGTCGGCGCCATCGTCACCATCTTTGTGAAATCGCTGACGTCCATCAAACCAAACGCCACCGAGCCTACGCTCGAAGGCGAAACCTACGCGCTCGGCAAACTGTTATTCACGCAATACACGCTGCCATTTGAAATCGTCTCCGTGCTGCTGCTCGTGGCGATGATCGGCGTGATTCTCTTGAGCAAAAAGAAATTGGAATAATATGCACGTCGGACTCCAACATTATCTTGTCGTGAGCTTCATGCTCTTCAGCTTGGGACTGCTCGGCGTCATCATGCGGCGCAACCTGCTGGTGATTTACATGTCGCTGGAGCTGATGCTCAACGCGGCCAACCTCGCGCTCGTCTCTTTTTCGCGGTTCAACAACAAGCTCGACGGCCAGGTGCTGGTGTTTTTCATCATCACCGTGGCGGCGGCGGAAGTGGCGGTCGGCCTCGCGCTCATCGTGGCGCTTTACCGCAAACGCCAGTCCGCGCACGTCGAAGACCTGACCTCGATGAAACTTTGAAGAAATGAAAAAACAGCCAACAGCCAACAGCCAACGCCAAACATCCAATGTCCGGCGCGCGGCTGCCTTCGATGTTGGCTGTTGGATGTTGGCTGTTGGATGTTTCAACCAATGAAATTAGAAGTTCTGCCTTGGATAATCTTGTTCCTGCCGCTGCTCGCAGCGACAGTGATAACGCTTTTCACTTTGCGTTGTCGCACGACCAGCGCGCTCATCTCCATTGGTGCAATTGTCACCGGCTTCATCCTGACCATTGCCTTCATCGGCGCGAACGGTTTTCATCCGGCCGTTTCCGAAACCGCCGTTAATTGGCTTTCCATCGGCGGACTGCAAATTGACTTCGGGTTGAAGCTCGACGCCTTGAGCCTGATGATGCTGCTCATCGTCACCGGCGTCGGCGGCGCGATTCATATTTATTCCTTCGGCTATATGCACGAAGACAAGGGCATGGCTCGCTTCTTCGCGTTCATGAGCCTTTTCACGTTCTCGATGCTCGGCGTCGTGCTCGCAAACAATTTTTTGATGATGTTCATTTTCTGGGAACTCGTCGGCGTTTCCAGCTACCTGCTCATCGGATTCTGGTTTGAAAAACCCAGCGCCGGCGACGCCGCGAAAAAAGCGTTCATCACCAACCGCCTCGGCGACTTCGGATTTCTGCTCGGAATTCTGGCTGTCTGGGCTTTTCTCGGTTCGCTGAATTTTTCTGCGCTACAAGACCGGATAATCGAACACAAAAATTCAGCAAATACTATCGGATTTTTCCTAACGCGCTTTCCGCTTGGCGATTTTTCTTTTGACATGAATATGACCATCATTGGTCTGCTACTTTTCTGCGGCGCAGTCGGCAAATCCGCTCAATTCCCGCTGCACGTCTGGCTGCCGGACGCGATGGAAGGCCCGACGCCCGTGTCCGCCTTGATCCACGCCGCGACGATGGTGGCTGCGGGTGTTTACATGCTCTGCCGCGTTTTGTTTTTGCTCAATGCCGACGCGCTCCACGTCATCGCCTATATCGGCGGTTTCACCGCGCTGCTCGCCGCCCTCATCGCCGTCCAGCAAAACGACATCAAGCGCATTCTCGCCTACTCGACGCTGTCGCAGCTCGGCTACATGGTCATGGCCGTCGGCTTGAGCGGTCCGACGCCCGCGATGTTCCATTTGACGACGCACGCATTTTTCAAGGCGCTGCTGTTCCTCGGTGCCGGCTCCGTCATCCACGGACTGCACGAAGAACAGGACATCTGGAAAATGGGCGGACTGAAAAAGAAAATGCCCGTTACGTTCTGGACGTTCATCATCGGCACGCTGGCCTTGAGCGGTGTGCCGCCGTTCAGCGGTTTTTACTCGAAAGACTCCATTCTCGCACAGGCGCTGAATACTAAAAATTATCTACTCTTTGCCGTTGCTGTGTTCGTTGCCGCGCTGACGACGTTTTACATGTTCCGCCTTTTCTTCGTCGCGTTCCTTGGCGAAGCACGGACGGAGAAGGCCAAGCACGCGCACGAATCGCCGAAGGTGATGACTTTGCCGCTCATCGCGCTCGCGGTATTCGCAGTAATCGGCGGTTTCATCGGCATCACCAACAACTATGGCTCGCAATTTTTCGTCGAACACGAGCCCCTTTCAGTAGCACAACAAGCACTCGAACCGCTGCACAACATTTTCCCGATGCTCCTCGGTATTAGCGCAGTAGCCGTCGGTTTGTTCGCGGCATTCACACTTTACAAAAATGCCGCGACCGATCCGTTGCCCGCGAAACTCGGCGGTCTGGCGACGGCGATGAAAAATCGTTTTTACTTCGACGAACTTTACGAAGCCACCGTCATTCGCGCGCACGATTTCATCGCGGCGGTGGCAGATTGGATTGACCGCTGGATTATCGAAGGCGCGTGCATCGGCTTGGTTCGCGGCGGCACGGATTTGACCGGCCGCGCGCTGCGTCTCGCGCAAACCGGCAACCTCCAGACCTACGCCTTCCTGTTCGTGCTGGGCGTGGCGCTTTTGCTCTATTTCGTCCTCGGAAAATGAAAAATATTTTTCAACGCAAAGACGCAAAGACACCAAGTCGCAAAGAAGTTCGCTTCTCATTAACATCTGGCTTCAGCCAGGTGTTAAGCGCGTGCGGAATGGAAAAACCGTTTCAACGGTTTCTTCGGCTGTGTCGCAAACCGTTGAAACGGTTTTTGTGGCGCTCGACCGGAAGCACCCCACTGAAGTGGGGTGTTAATGAGATGACGGCTGCAACTTACTTGATTCACTGATGTCCATACTGACTTACATCGCAGGTTGGCCGCTGCTGGCGGCATTGGCGCTGATTGTTGTGCCGCGCAATTACCGCGTCATCATCCGCGCCATCGCGGTGCTGGCCACGTTTATCTCGGCGGTGCTGGCGGTGAAGATGTTCGCGCAGTTCGTGCCCGGCGCAAACGGTTTCCAGTTCGAGCAGCAGATTCCGTGGGTCGAATCGCTCGGCATCAGCTATCACGTCGGTGTGGACGGCTTGAACGTCGGCCTGATTTTAATGGGCGCAATCGTCGCCTTCGCCGCCGCACTCTGCTCGTGGGAAATCCAGACACGCGAAAAAGAATTTTACATCCTGCTGCTCGTGATGACCGGCGGCATTCTCGGCGCGTTCGCGTCGCTGGACCTGTTCTTCTTTTACTTCCTGCACGAACTCGCGCTGGTGCCGACCTTCATCATGATCGGCGTCTGGGGCCGCGGCGAAAAGAAAAACTACGCGACATTCCAGATCACGCTCTATTTGAGCATCGGCGCGCTGATCGCGCTCATCGGCCTCATCGCGCTCTATCTGCAGTCCGGTGCGAACACGTTCGACATCCCGAAAATCATTGAACACGCCAAGACCAATCCGCTCGCGGTCAACGCGCAGAACTTCATCTTCCCGCTGCTGCTGTTTGGCTTCGGAATCTTGGTTTCGCTCTGGCCGTTTCATTCGTGGGCACCGCTGGGTTACGGCGTCGCGCCGTCACCGACCGCCATGCTGCACGCCGGCGTGCTGAAAAAATTTGGTCTTTACGGTTTGATTCGCATCGCGCTGCCGCTGCTGCCGCAGGCCGCGCAAAGCTGGGCACACGTTATCGCGTGGCTCTGCGTCGGAAACATTTTGTATGTCGGCTGGGTGGCGATGCGCCAGAAAGATTTGAACCTGCTCATTGGTAATTCCAGCGTGGCGCACATGGGTTTTATTTTCCTCGGCATCGCGAGCCTGAACCTAATCGGCGTGACTGGCGCGGTGCTGATCATGATCGCGCATGGCTTCCTCGCGGCGCTGACGTTCGCGTTGAGCGGTTACATTTACAAGCAGACCGGCACGCTCCAGATCAGCGAACTCGGCGGACTCTGTCGCAAACTGCCGTTCATCGGAACGGCGCTGTTGATGGCGGCGATGGCTGGCTGCGGCTTACCCGGCTTTGCGAATTTCGTCGGTGAAGCCACCGTTTTCTTCGGCGCGTGGAAAGCTTTTCCGTGGGTGACGGTTTTGTCGCTGTGGGGCGCGCTGGTCATCGGCGGTATTTATATGACGCGCGTCATCCGCAACATCTTGCACGGCCCGCTGCCGGAAAAATGGAATTCAATTTCCGATGCCTCAAGCACCTGGCGCAAGCTGCCTTATGCGCTGCTGCTGGCGAGCCTGCTGGTGTTCGGTTTCCTGCCGAAGCTGCTCACGGACAAAATCAATCCTGACGCACAAAAAATCGTGAACATGGCAACAGCGGGGAAAAATGCGGACGTGGTCATCGCGCCGCGTAGCAGCGGACGTGAGTCCGCTCATTATTCTCTGGCTGAAAATCAGAGCCGGCTCACGCCGGCTGCTACGAAATAAGAATGAACGCTTCGTTGATAAGTCTGGAAATCTCGGTGATCGGCCTCGGCCTTGTGCTGATGCTGGCGGATTTTTTTGTGCCGGCTGAACGCCGTCGGTTCATCGGTTACGCGGCCATCGCGGCGCTGGGCGTGTTGCTGGTCGCGGGCTTGAGCGGCAACGGCAGTTGCAGCCAGTTCGGCACGGCGTTCAATGGCATGTTCGTCAACGATGCGCTGTCGCTGTTCTTCAAACGCTTTTTCATCGTTGCGGCGATTCTGGTGCTGTTCATGGCGGCGGAATTTTCCGACCGGCTCGCGGCGGGCAGCATCGCCGAATACTATTCGCTCATCGTTTTCGCGCTGGCGGGAATGTTGTTTGCCGCGTCGTCCAACGACTTCACGATGCTGTTCGTTTCCATCGAACTCATCACCATCACGTTCTATGTCCTCGTCAGTTTTCAACGCGGCAAACTCCAGTCGCTCGAAGCGGGCGTTAAGTATCTGATTCTCGGCGCGCTGTCGTCGGCCTTCATGGTGTTCGGCATCGCGCTGATCTGGGGAACGACGGGCAAATTGAATTTCACCGAACTCGCTGCCGTCGCGCCGCAATTTGCCGACAGCAAAATCTTTTTGCTCGGCGTGCTGTTCGTGCTAGTCGGCCTCGGCTTCAAAATCGCGATGTTTCCGTTTCAAATCTGGGCACCGGACGTTTATCAAGGCGCGCCGACGCCGACGACCGCATTTCTCGCCGTCGGTTCCAAAGCCGCCGGATTTGTTTTGCTCCTGCGCGTGCTGTTCACGGCGGTTCCGAGCGTGACGCACAATTGGGCCAACCTGCTCATCATCATTTCAGGTATCACGATTCTTTACGGAAATCTCTGCGCCATTCCGCAGCGCAATTTGAAACGGCTGCTCGGCTATTCGAGCATCGCGCACGCCGGTTACTTGCTGCTCGGTGTGGCAGCGTTAAGTGCGAGCGGACAGGCCGCAGTTTTGTATTATCTCGCTGGTTATTTATTCACCGTCATGGCGGCGTTCATGGTCATTGCGCTCGTGTTGCGGCATCTGGCGACGGAAGATATTTCCGGTCTCGCCGGTTTGAGCCAGCGTTCACCGCTGCTCGCGGCGACAATGACCATTGCGATGGTTTCACTGGCGGGCATTCCGCCGCTCGCAGGATTCTTTGGAAAATTTCTGCTGCTCAAATCTGTGATCGAAACCGCGCAAGTCACGGGAAATCACGGTTATTATTGCCTCGCGTTCACGGCGCTGGCGGGCGTGATCATCTCGCTCTACTATTATTTCGGCGTGGTGCGCGCGATTTACTGGAGCAAGAGCGCGACGGACTTGTCGCCGATTGAACTCTCCGCTCCGGCAAAAGTTTCCATCTGGGTTTGCATCGCCGGAATGTTCTGGCTCGGCCTGTTTCCGAACATGGTGTTGAATTTCGCCAACGAAGCGGCGAAGGTGCTTGGAAAATAATTTTAAATTTTCAAGATAAAAAAGCGCAGGCAAAGTCGCCTGCGCTTTTTGTTTTTGGAGTTGAATTTTACACCGTCCGCATTTGCACGGCGTCCACGATTTCGGTGCCGACGGAAATCGCGCCGATGATGACCACGGTGTCGCCTTTTTTCAACCGGCCTTGTTCGGTCAGGTTTTTCAGCGCGTTTTCAATCGTGTTTTGCGGCTGGATGAAATCAAATTCCGTGACGAAGGGCGTGACGCCCCAGCTCAAAGTCAGTTCGTTGGCAGATTTTTCATTGTCGCACAGCGCATAGACCGGCGAGTAGCGCGGGCGCATCCACGCGGCGTAACGCGCCATGTGGCCGTGCCGGGTGAAGGCCAGAATCGCGGACGCCTTGAGTTCATTGGCCATGACCACGGCGCTCTTCACGAGTTTCTGGCGCGCGTTGGTGAGTTCCGCCGCGTCGTGGAACTGCGCGCTGCCGCTGCGCTCGATGCGCGTCGCGATCTTGTCAAAAACCTCGATGCACTTGAGCGGGTATTTACCGACGGTCGTCTCGCCGCTCAACATGATGGCGTCGGTTTCTTCAAAAATCGCGTTGGCCACGTCGGTGACTTCCGCGCGCGTGGGCATGGGTGATTCGATCATGCTTTCGAGCATATGCGTGGCGACGATGACCGGACGGCCGATCCGCAAACAAGTTTTTACGATGCGGCGCTGGACGATGGGCAATTCTTCGTAGGGAATTTCAATGCCCAAATCGCCGCGCGCAACCATGATGCCGTCGGCCTCGCGCACGATGGATTCAAGATTTTTAATCGCTTCCTGATCTTCAATTTTAGCGATGACGAACGGATGCGGTTTGCCTTCTTCAAACATTTCGCGGAGCTGGAGCAGGTCGCGGGCTTCGCGGACGAACGAAAGCGCGATGAAATCCACGTTGAGTTCGAGGCCGAGCTTCACGTCCTTGATGTCCTTGGCGGTGAGCGCGGGCAGGCTGACCTTGACGCCGGGCAGGTTGATGTGGCGGCGGCTGCCAAGTTTGCCCTCGGTGAGGACTTCGCATTCCACCTTGTTGCCGGATTTGGCGAGCACCTTCATCTGGATCGTGCCGTTGTCAATCAGCACCACGTCGCCGATGCTGATGTCGTTGATGAAATTTTCGTAGTTCACGTCCACGGAATGCTCTTCCAGGTCGCGTTCGCCGCGCACGGTGAGCGTGAATTTCTGGCCGGGCTGCAAATCGAGCGGCACGCTGATGTCGCCGGTGCGGATGGCCGGGCCTTGCGTGTCCATCATGATGCCGGTGAAGCGCGCCCGTTTGGCGGATTCGGCGCGGATGTCCTTGACCACGCGGCGCACCCAGTCGTGCGGCGCGTGCGACATGTTCAGGCGGAAAATATTCACGCCCGCGTCCATGAGCCTGCCGATCATCCCGGCGGAATCCGTGGCGGGGCCGAGTGTGGAAACGATTTTTGTCCGGCGGAGCGTGCCTCTTTGCATGGCGGAAAGGATACTTGCGCGGTCGGGGATGAAAAGATTTTTTGTCAGGCCACCGTGAATCTTGCTTGCCAAAACGCCGGCTGACCGGCATCCTGCCCGCCTAACTTTTAATTAAATTTATGGCTGACGCTGCAAACAAATACCCCGAATCCGTGGCGGGAAAATACTACGTGGACAACCAATGCATTGACTGCGACCTGTGCCGCGAGACGGCGCCGGACAATTTCAAGCGCAATGACGACGGCGGCTACTCGTTCGTCTACAAACAGCCGGCCACGCCCGACGAAGAAGCCCGCTGCAAGGAAGCCAAGGAAGGCTGCCCCGTCGAGGCCATCGGCGACAACGGCGCGTAGTCCGTCCGCAAATTTGCCAGGCAAAACCTGCCGGAAAATTCCGGCGGGTTTTTTGCTTTTGAAGCGGAAGAGATTTCAGATTGCACCAGCCAGGCCGGCGTCCATCGGCAAGGAAACGCGGACGAGGCCGGAAGGCGATGGGACGATCTCCAGTTTGCCGTGATGCGTCTCGATGATTTTCTGGCTGACGGTCAGGCCAAGGCCGAGGCCAACGTTGCGCGTCGTGAAAAATGCCGAGGGAACTTTTTTCGCCGCCTCGGCGCTGAAACCCGCGCCATTGTCCTGCACCTCGATGGTCACGGCGCGGTCGCCGGTGCTGCCGCTGGATTGGAATCTCACGCCGATGTGCGGGGCTTTTGGATTTGCCTGCAACGCGTTCAGCATGATTTCCGAGAGCGCGTGCTTGAGCGCGGCGCGGTCGCCGGTGATGTTGAACGACCGGTCGCCAGGCTCGATTTTTAACTGCGCGCCTTCGACCGGCTGCTGCCGCATGGCTTCCTGATAAGCGTCCTCGACCAGTTTTTCCACCGGGAAAGAACCGGATTCGATGTGGCCTTCGCGCGCGAGAAAACGCATCTGGTTGATGA
>DMQW01000177.1 GCA_003455565.1 Limisphaerales bacterium | reverse complement strand
ATGTTTTTCACACAGGCTCTTCACGCCGCTTCAATTTGCAAAGTGACAGCGTGCGTGAAAAATCCTGCACGCTTGTGGACTGCGGACGTTGAAGCGGGCTGAAGCCCGCGCTCCGAATTTTATTTTAGTGCGGTTTATGTATTTCGTGGTTTGTCAAAAAAGTTCATTCCGCTATCCTGTGCCGCGTGCAGTTTCAAAAGATAACCATCGTCGGCGTCGGTCTGCTCGGCGGTTCCATCGGGCTGGCCGTGAGGCGCGGTAAGCTTGCGCGCGAAGTCGCCGGCTTCGTCCGGCGCGCGGCGAGTTTGAAAGATTGTGAGAAGGCAGGCGCGGTGGATTACGCCACGACCGATCTGCTCGCCGCCGTTTCCAAGGCCGACCTCGTCATCCTTTGCACGCCGCTCGCGCAGATGCGTTCGCTCGCGCAACAAATTCTTCCGGCGCTGAAACGCGGCGCGATTGTCACCGATGTCGGCAGTGTGAAAGCCGATGTTGTGCGCGAACTGGAATCCATTATCGCCAAGGCTGGCGCGCATTTCGTCGGCAGTCATCCGATGGCCGGCGGCGAAAAAATGGGCGTGCTGGCGGCGCGTGCGGATTTGTTCGAGAACGTCATCTGCATCGTCACGCCGACGAAAAAATCCAATCCGGCCGCCGTCCGCCAGGTGGAACAATTCTGGAAATCACTCGGCTCGCGCCCGCTGCGGCTCGCGGCGGGCGGACACGATTTGCTCGTCAGCCGTTCGAGTCATCTGCCGCACGTTGTCGCGGCAACGCTGGCGAATCTGGTTTTGGATCCGGCAAATTCTAAAACGCAGTCTGCACTATGCGCGACGGGTTTCCGCGACACGACGCGCATTGCGTCCGGCTCGCCGGAGATGTGGCGCGACATCGCGCTGGCCAATCGGAAGAATATTTCGCGTTCGGTGGATGTGTTTGTGGCGGAACTGAAAAAATTCCAAAGCGCGCTCAAAAGCGGCGACGCCAAAGCCGTGGAAAAAATCTTTGCGACGGCCAAGCAACGCCGCGACAACTGGTGCGCGAAAAGCACTTCAACTTCATCCGAATGAATCAATCACAGATGAACACCGATAAACACGGATTGAACAGACGCGAATTGCGCGAATTTTCGCCAATTCAATTCGCGTCAATTCGTGAAATTCGCGTCAAAGTTTTTCCGCATCTGTGTCCATCCGTGTTTATCCGTGGTTAAAATGGCTTTACCCGATCTCATCGAAATCGTCCCGCTCGACCAGCCCGTGCGTGCGGAAATCACCGTGCCCGGCTCGAAGAGCATCACGAACCGCGCGCTGGTTCTCGCCGCGCTGGCGGATGGCGAGACGGTGTTGCGCGGCGCGCTCTGGAGCGAGGACACGCAGATCATGGTCGAATGTCTGCAGGAACTTGGCTTCATGGTGAACGTGGAACCGGATCCGACCGAGCCATGCAACCGCACTATCACGGTTTATGGCAACGGCGGCGCGGTGCCGCCCGGCAGCACGGAAGCGCAACCGATGGAACTGTTCGTGGGCAACGCGGGGACGGCGGCGCGGTTTCTCGCGGCGTTTGTTTGTCTCGGCAAAGGCGTGTATTGCTTGAGCGGCGTGGCGCGGATGCACGAACGGCCGCAGGCGGCGCTGTTTCAGGCGTTGCGCGAACTCGGCTACCGCGTCGAATCGGAAAATGGTAATGATAAGCTGCCGGTGAAAATTTTTGGCGGTAGGAGTCGAGGTGACGAGACTCAAACTAAAAAAACGGGAATTGATCAGAGTCTCCTCACGTCGTCTCCTACAAAAAAATGTCGGGTGAGCATTGAGGAAAGTTCGCAGTTTGCGTCGGCGCTGCTGTTGAGCGCGGGTATTGGCAACTGGCAGATTAAAATCGTCGGTGAGAACGCGGAGGAATCGCCGTATGTGGCGATGACTTCAAAATTGATGGAAGTGTTTCCGAAAAACGGCGGAACTTTTCAAATCGAGCCGGATGCGAGCAGCGGAAGCTATTTTTGGGGAGCTGGTTGGCTCATCGAAAAGAATGATCTAAAACGCGCCCTTGATGTAGCTCTAAAAACATTAGGGCGCGAATTACGCCAAGGAGAATCAATGCGATTCCAACCTTACGAAAAAAGCGAAGTGGTTGTTTCAACGTGGCCGATAAGCCACTCGCAGATTGATGCAGATTTCACGATTTTTGTCCGGGCTGGCGGAACAAATCACCCTTCCGAAATTTCAAGAATTCATGATTTAGGTGACAGTATTATGACTGCAATTGTTCTCGCTTCATTTGCCAGCCAGCCGGTGAAATTCACCGACCTCGGTCGTCTGCGCGTCCAGGAATGCGAGCGTGTCATCGCGTTGCGGACGGAGCTGACCAAATGCGGCGCGAAAGTGGTCGAGGAAGGCGACACGCTGACGGTCTGGCCGTCGCCGCTGCACGGCGCGGAGATTGAAACCTACAACGACCATCGCATGGCGATGTGTTTTGCGATTCTGGGATTGAAAGTTCCCGGCATAAAAATAAAAAATCCCGCCTGTGTGAAGAAGACGTTCCCGAATTTTTTCCAGAAACTCGCCGCGCCACCGCCGCACGGCCTGGGCGCGACAATTTTGGACGCGAAGTTGGGACGGAAGTTGGAATTAAACGAGTTATTTGCCGATTAAGATTACGATTAGGATTAAGATTTTCAAACTTGAAACTGAAAACTGAACACTTGAAACATCCGATTGTCATTGCCATTGACGGCACGAGCGCCAGCGGCAAAAGCACGAACTCCAAGCTCGTGGCCAAAGCGCTCGGCTACGTTTATGTGGACACGGGCGCGATGTATCGCACGCTGGCCTGGTATTGCCTGAAGAAAAATGTGGACGTGAATGACGCCAAGGCCGTCGCCAATGCGTGCCGCCGGTGGAAAACCGATTTGTGCTGCGTGGAGAAAAATCATCTGCGCGTCGTGCATCTGCTGGTGGACGGTTATTTTCCCGAGAAAGAAATCCGCACGCCGGAAACCGCCGCCGCCGTTTCGCACGTCGCCGCGATCCCGAAGGTGCGCGATTGGATGAAGAAAAAACAGCGCGAGTGCATCCAGTTCGGCAACCTTGTGATGGAAGGCCGCGACATCGGCACGAATGTTTTCCCGGAGACGGACTACAAATTTTACCTCGACGCAACGCTGGCCGAGCGCTCCGCCCGCCGCGCCGCCGACGGCGTGAATGAAAATCTTGCCGCGCGCGACCAGCGCGACAGCCAGCGGGCGAGCGCGCCGTTGATGATCGCGCTGGGAGCGAAGGTCATCAACAATTCGGACATGACCTCCGAGCAGACGAGCGGACTGTTGCTGGCGGAAATCCGCGCGCGGCTGCCGCAGGCCAAATGAATCTGTCCTATCGCATCGCTTGGCTGGGATTTCGTGCGGTGTATGCGACGTATTTTCGCTGGCGCGTTTTTAATCCAGAGCGTGTGCCGCGCACCGGCCCGGTAATTCTTGCGGCAAACCACGCGAGTTTCATTGACCCGCCGCTGGTCGGCTCCGGCCTGACGCGTGACATCAATTATCTGGCGCGGGAATCGTTGTTCCGCTTCCCGGTGGTCGGCGCGATTTTGCGTTCGTGGAACGCAGTGCCGGTGGATCGCGACGGCGGCGGCGCGAAAGGTTTGAAAATCATTTTGGGCCGGCTGCTGGCGGGCGGCGGCATCATTTTGTTTCCCGAAGGCACGCGGACGAAGGACGGCAATTTGCAGCCGGCGCGTTCGGGCATCGGCCTGACGGTGATCAAATCCGCTGCGCCAGTGGTGCCGGTGCGCGTGTTCGGGACGTTCGCGGCTTACGGAAGAAATCATAAGTTTCCGCGTCCAAAAAAAGTGGCGGTGAAATACGGCGTGCCGATGAATTTTGAAAAGTTGCGCGCGGAGGCGAAGGTTTGTTCCAAGGCGCGGCTCAAAGAAATCTACCAGGAAGTCGCGGATGAAATCATGGCGGCGATTGCAAAACTGGAACCGCACGAAGATTAAAAAATCGTCTTCGTCCTCCTGCTCGTCCTCGTAATCGGCAGTTAAAAATTCGAGGACGAGCAGGAGGACGAGAAGGATTAAATTCCCAGATTTGCCAGCGTATTGCTGATGCTGTTGACGATCTGGGCCAGTTGCGGATGCGTCAGTTCAAAGCCGGTCACGGACGAGCGCAGACCTTGGACGGAAAGCTCGCGCAGCTCCGGGTTTTGATCGGTGCGGGTGGCTTCGTGCGTGGAGAGCCGGGCGAAACCGGCGATGCTGTCGGCCTGTTCGCCGTGGGTTTTGGACAGCGTGGCGACTTCCGTCTTCAACGTGCCGAGCAGTCCGAGCAGTTCGCTTTTGCGGTCGTCGCCGAGAGAGCTGACGCCGCGCACCTTCGTTTCGATTTCGCTGATGGTTTCTTCAATCATGGTCTGAAGAGAATTTACCCTGCGCCACAGATTCGGCAAATGATTTCATCAGCGGCCCACCGGCGGCAGCAGCGGTCGCACCAGTTCCCAGATGTTCGTGCAGACGGCTTCCACCGGCTGCGCGCCGTTGATGAACTTGACGCGCTGTGGTTCCGTCGCGGCGATGACGCCGAAGCCGTGCGCCACGCGCTTAAAAAATTTTTGGTCGGCTTCCTCGATGCGGTCGCGGACGAACGGCAGATTGGTCTGACGCGAGCGCAGCCGTTCCGCGCTGACTTCCGCCGGGACGTGCAGGAACAACGTGAGATCGGGCTTGGTTTCACCGACGGCAAATTCAATGACGGCTTTCACTTTCTCCAAATCGAGCTGGCGTCCATAGCCTTGATAGGCCGTGGTGGAATCATAAAAACGGTCGCACAAAATAATTTCTCCGGCGGCGAGGGCGGGGCGGATGACTTCGCGGACAATCTGCGCGCGGCTGGCGTTCATCAGGAGCAGTTCGGCCTCGGCGGTCATCGCGGCATTGTTGTGGCTGTGCTTGAGCGTGTGGCGGATTTCCTCGCCGATGGGCGTGCCGCCCGGCTCGCGCAACGTGCGCACGCGATGGCCGAGCGCGGCCAGGCGTTCGGCGAGCAGCCGGACTTGCGTGGACTTGCCACAGCCTTCGCTGCCTTCAAACGTGATGAACCGGCCTTTGCTCACATTTTTTTCAACTTGATTCCTTTGGGCGAATCTTCAATGACCCAGCCTTTGGATTTTAATTCATCGCGGATCGCGTCCGCACGTTTAAAATCCTTGGCCTGCTTGGCGGCGGTGCGGGCTTCGGCCAGCGCCAGAATTTCGGCGGGAATTTCCGTTTCAGTTTTCACGCTGATGCCGAGGACGGAATCAATTTTTTCCCACGCAGCGAGATTTGCAGCGGCGTCAGTTGAACTCAAGGAATTATCCGCGAGCCGTTTGTTGGTTTCGCGCACCCATTCAAAAACCACGCCCCAAGCGGCGGAAATGTTCAAGTCGTCCGAAATTGCGGCGGTGAAGTTTGCGAGTAAATTGGTAGGGTTGACCTGCGGGTCAGCCTGGACGCGCGGCAGCGCGTCCCTACCAATTTCGCGCAGTTTGCCGACACATTCGTCAATGCGGGCGAGCGCCGTCTTCGCGCCTGCCAGACCGTCGAGCGTGAAATTAAACGTCTCGCGGTAATGCGCGGTGAGCAGCAGATAACGCACTTCGCGGCCGGTGAAACCTTTGGCGAGCAGATCGCGCAGCGTGAAAAAGTTTCCGAGCGACTTGCTCATCTTCTTGCCTTCGACCAAAAGATGCGCGCCATGCAGCCAGAATTTCACGAATGGTTTGCCCGTCGCGCCTTCGCTCTGGGCGATTTCGTCCTCGTGATGCGGAAATTTCAAATCCTCGCCGCCGAGGTGCAGGTCGAAACTTTCGCCGAGCACTTTCATGCTCATCGCGCTGCACTCGATATGCCAGCCGGGCCGGCCTTCGCCGAACGGACTCGGCCAGAAAATATCGCCGTCGTCCGGCACGCGCGCCTTCCAGAGCGCGAAGTCGGCGACGGATTCCTTTTCGTATTCATCGGCGGAAACGCGTTCGCCGGCGCGCATCCCGTCGAAATTGAGCTTGAGCAACTGGCCGTAGTTGCAGCCGCAGCCCTGGTATTTGGTGATGGAAAAATAAACCGAGCCATCACTGGCTTGGTAAGCGATGCCACGCGCGATGAGCTTTTCGATGAGCGCAATGATTTCGGCGATGTATTCGGTGGCGTGCGGTTTGACGTGCGGTTCGCGGCAGCCGAGCGCTTTCAAATCGTCGAGGAAGGCGGTTTCAAATTTGCCGGTGAACTCGCGCAGCGTGGTTTTGTTTTCGCGGACGCGCTTGATGATTTTGTCCTCGATGTCCGTGATGTTCATGACGTGCTGCACGGCGTAGCCGGAAAATTCGAGCGTGCGGCGGACGAGGTCGGCGAAGACGAAGGTGCGCCAGTTGCCGATGTGCGCGAAGTCATAAACGGTCGGGCCGCAGCAATACATCCCGACTTTTTTCCCGGCGGAATCAAGCGGCGCGAATTCCTGGACCGAGCGGGACAGCGTGTTGAATAGTTTTAAGGCCATTGGCTGTGCGCAAGTTAAAGCGCGGCGCGCGAAAGCTAAAGCGGAAATTTATTGCGGGTCGCGCGCTGGTCGCGCCGCCACCGCCCGGTTTTACGGCGACGCGCGTTCCTTGAAAAATAAAATCTTATTTGTTGACAATTTCCGGGTGATACAATTAAATCGCCTTGTCCCCCGGAAATTTATGGCTTTAGCC
>DMQW01000106.1 GCA_003455565.1 Limisphaerales bacterium | reverse complement strand
CGAGCGCGCGGGCGAGCGCGATACGCTGGCGTTGCCCGCCGGAAAGCTGCGACGGAAACCGTTTCGCCATCGGCTCAAGCTGGATGAGCTTCAGAAGTTTTTCCACCCGCGCGCGGATTTCCGCTTCCGGCGGACGCGTCGTTTTCGGACGCACGCGCAGGCCGAACGCGATGTTCTCGAACACGCTCAAGTGCCGGAACAACGCGTAATGTTGAAAGGCAAAGCCCGCCTTGCGTTCGTTCGCGGGAATCGCGGTCACGTCCTCGCCATAAAACAGAACCTGCGCGTCGCCGGGATCGGGAAATTCCAGGCCGGCGATGGTGCGGAGCAGGGTGGTCTTGCCGGAGCCGGACGGGCCGAGCAGCGCGACGAGCTCGCCGGACTCGACCTTGAGGCTCACGTTGTCGAGCGCGGTGAAGCTGCCGAATTTTTTGGTGACGTTTTTGACTTCGACACTCATAAGGAAATTTTTTCTTCGGCGGTATTTTGCCTGGCGTCCTGGTATTCCACCCACGTTTTTAGTCCAAGCGTAACGAGCGCGAGGAACGCCAGCAACGACGCCATCGCAAACGCACCGGCGATATTCAGATCATCATACAAGGCCTCGATGTGCAGCGGAATCGTATTCGTCTGGCCGCGAATATGACCGCTCACGACGGACACCGCGCCGAACTCGCCCATCGCGCGGGCGTTGCACAAAATCACGCCGTAGAGCAGCCCCCATTTTATGTTTGGCAGCGTCACGCGCCAAAAAGTCTGCCAGCCGCTCGCCCCAAGCACGCGTGCAGCCTCCTCCTCGCTGCGGCCTTGTGCCTGCATGAGCGGAATCAATTCGCGCGCGACAAATGGAAACGTGACGAAAATTGTCGCCAGCACGATGCCCGGCACGGCGAAGATGATTTTGAAATTTTCCTCGTTCAACCAGTTTTGGAGCCACAGAAACCACGGTTGTTCCGCGTCGCGATAATGTCCGAGCCAGCCTTGCGCGCCAAAAACCAGGACATAAATCAAACCGGAAATTACCGGTGAAACCGAGAACGGCAGATCAATCAGCGTGAGCAAAATATTTTTGCCGCGAAAATCGAATTTAGCAATCGCCCACGCTGCCGCGATGCCGAAAACGCAATTCAGCGGCACGGAAATTCCTGCCGCGAGCAACGTGAGTTTGATCGCGCTCCACGCATTCGGGTCGCCCAGGGTGTGAAAATAAAAGCCGACTCCTTTCGCGAACGCTTGCGCGAAAACAAACACGAGCGGCACGACCAGGAACAAACTTAAAAAAATGAGCGCGACGCCGATGAGCAGCCGCCGCACGAACGGCGATTCCGTCGTCGAGCGGCTTTGCGCGACGCGGCGTGGCATCTGGAAAGTGGTCGCGGCGGGCGTCATGCGAGGCTGGTGGTGTTGTAGCGGTTCGTCCACCATTGCAGCACGTTGATGGTGAGCAGCAGCACGAACGAGACGACGAGCATCACGACGGCGAGCGCGGTGCCTTTCGCATAATTAAACTGGTCGAGTTCGTCCATGATGAGCATGGGCGTGATTTTGGCGTTGCCGGCGATGAAGATGACCGAGCCGTATTCACCGAGCGCGCGGGCGAACGCGAGCGCGAAACCGGTCAGCAACGCCGGGCTGATCATCGGAAAAATCACGCGCCAAAAAATTTGCCAGCGGTTCGCACCAAGGCTCGCGGCGGCTTCTTCGAGTTCGGGGTCGAGGTCTTCCAAAACGGGCTGAACCGTGCGGACAATGAATGGCAGGCCGATAAACGTCAGCGCGACAAAAACGCCGAGCCGCGTGTTAGCGACTTTGATGCCGAGCGGTTCAAGCAACTGGCCGATCCAGCCATTGTGCGAATAGAGAATTGCCAGCGTGATGCCGGCGACAGCGGTCGGCAGCGCGAACGGCAAGTCCACGAGCGCGTCCACGATTTTTTTTCCGAAAAAATTGTAGCGCACCAGCACCCACGCGACGATGAGGCCGAAAACGGCGTTGACCAGCGCGGCGAGAAACGACGCGCCAAAAGTCAGGCGATACGAGGCCAGCGCCTGCGGCATGGTGATGACGTGCCAGAATTCCGACCACGTCAGTTCGCTCGTTTTCCAGAAGACAGCCGCCAGCGGAATCAGCACGATGAGGCCAAGGTAAAACAGCGTGAAACCGAGCGTCAGTCTGAAGCCCGGCAGCACACGGATTCTTTTTGTCCTGATTTGTTTGGTCGCCACAGAAATCACGGTTGATAAATTTGATCAAAGGTTCCACCGTCGGCAAAGTGTGTTTTTTGCACCTTGGCCCAACTGCCGAATTCCTCTTCCAGCGTGACGAGTTTCAATTGCGCGAAATTGCCGGCGTATTTGGCCGCCGCTTTTTCCGAGCGCGGCCGATAAAAGTTTTTGCCCGCGATGTCCTGGCCTTCGTCGGAATACAAATAATCAAGATACGCTTTGGCCACTTCGGTGGTGCCGTGGCGCCTGGCATTTTTATCCACGACAGCCACCGGCGGCTCGGCGAGAATGCTGATGGACGGCGTGACGATCTCAAATTTGTCCGCACCGAATTCCTTTTGCGCGAGGTGCGCCTCATTTTCCCACGCGAGCAGCACGTCGCCGATTTCGCGTTGCGCGAACGTGACGGTCGAACCGCGCGCACCGGAATCCAGCACCGGCACATTTTTGTAGAGCCTAGTGATGAATTCTTTCGCCTTTGCTTCGTCGTGATGATTATTTTCCAAAGCGTAAGCCCACGCGGCGAGATATGCCCAGCGTGCGCCGCCGGAAGTCTTCGGATTCGCCACCACGACGGTTACGCCTTTTTTCACGACGTCATCCCAGTCCTTGATTTGCTTGGGATTTCCTTTGCGCACAAGGAACACAATCGTCGAAGTGTAAGGCGTGCTATTGTTCGGCAGACGCTTCTGCCAATCAGCGGGCAGTAATTTTGACTGCTGCGAAATTGCGTCAATGTCATAAGCCAGCGCAAGGGTGACCACGTCGGCTTCGAGGCCGTTGACGACGGACTGCGCCTGTTTGCCGGAGCCGCCGTGCGATTGCGAAACGGTGACGGGGTCGCCACTCCTGGCCTGCCAGTATTTCGTGAACGCCGCGTTGTATTCGGAATACAATTCACGCGTCGGATCGTAGGAGACGTTGAGCAGCTTGATTTCCTTCGCACTGGCGGAAAGCGCGAGCGACGAGGCGAGGAGAATTTTTAAAAATGTTTTAATGCGATTAAATCTTTAATTTTCGTTTCAGTTAAAAGACCAGTTGCAACCGCGTGAACAGGACGTTTTCCGGCCGGGCAATAATCGAGGTTGCGGCGGGCGTGCTGCCGGGGTAGCTGTCGAAAATTGTCCGCGAGAAGCTGGCGTTGGCGCGGAAATTTTTATTGAGATACCAGTTGATGCCGACTGACCATGCTTGCGCCGCAGATGCCGAGGTGGTCGCACTCGCAAAGCCTTTGGTGAAGGCGTTGTCGTCCACATCCAGGTTGGCGTAACGGACGACGAGCTGCCATGCGCCCCACTTATTATTGCGCGGGTCAAACGGATGCAGCGGCGTGACGCCGGCATAAGCGGCATCTTCGCCGGTCAACAGCCACGAACCGGAAATTTCCCACGCGTTGTTTTGCAGCGTGGCGCTGGTGGTGCCTTTCCTGACTTGCGCATCGGAGATGACGTATTCGCCGAGCAAACCAAACGGGCCATAGTAATAATAGGCCTGCGGCGAAATGCGCCACTGGGTTCCGTCGGCATTCACGCCCGCGCTGTAACTAAAAAACTTCTGTTGTCCGTCCGTCGTGTAACCCGAGGTCAAGCCGGTCGCCGCATTGGTGTTCGGATGACCGCCGCCGTAACTGCCGCCCACGCCGAAGCCAAGACCGCGCAGCGCGTTTAGGTCGGAATTTTTCCACGGCTGAAAAAATATGCGACCCACAAATGCCTTGGTATCTTGAAACGACAGGTTGGTCGTCGCGCCGGCAAAGTCTTGCGAACCGTTGAAAATACCCGCCGCATAACTCGCCACGCCGCCGAACAAATCGCCTTTCAACGCCACGCCAAGGTCGCGGTTCGGCACCAGATCCGTCGTCAGGGAGCGTTCATTGAACGACGTGCCCTGGTCGGACTGAAGTTGTTCCAGGCCGACGGGCGATTTGAATTTGCCCGCCTGCAATTGGAACGCCGGGTTGTAGCGGTAATTCAAATATGCGTCCAGAATCTGCACCGAGCTGCCGCCGAAATCCGGCGTGAACTGGAAATCAAAATCATGGAACACCGTGCCGGACAAAATCGGCCGCGCGCGGCGGATGAGAAAACCATCATTGCCCTTCGTGCCGCCGTCCGCGAAAAAAGATCGGTTGTCGAACTGCACCAGGCCGTGCAATTGCGCGACGAAGTTCGAGTTGCCTGAACTGAAGCTGAAACCGCCCGCGCCCAGGGAAATTCTTGGCGCGGTCTTGGCGGTGGCGACGGCTGAGTCCTGATCATTTTCGCGTTGGCGTTCCAGGATGCGGACTTTCCGGTCGAGTTCCTGAATCTGTTGTTTCAAAGCCTCGATTGTCGCATCGTCCGCCGCGAAGACGGGCCGGGCGATTTGCGAACCCAGCAGAGTTGCCACCAATAACTGTTTTAATTTCATATTTTTAATAGCGACTATTCGTATCGTTATTTAATCCAAATAAAAAATTCAACCGGCCGGCCAAACCAACCACGACATCCGGCCAATCAAAACTTAAGCTTCAATATTGGTTGCCGTTTTAATAACGACTTAATATGTCGTTATTATCGGC
>DMQW01000372.1:5048-5274 GCA_003455565.1 Limisphaerales bacterium | reverse complement strand
CCTGCGCAACGTCGGCACGAACCGCGCGGTGTATTTCGTCTTCAAATTCGTGCCGCATGATCTGGTGAAGTGAGCCGTGAGGTTTCTCATAATCTTAGTCCTGCTCTTAATCGTAATCGTTCCACGAAATTGGATTAAGATGACGATTAAGAATATGAACCGTTCGCCGCTTGCGTCTCGACTCACGTTTGCGAAATGTTAATTTGCCCGCGATGAACGACCTAAC
>DMQW01000372.1:4248-4901 GCA_003455565.1 Limisphaerales bacterium | reverse complement strand
TAGCGGCGGTCTGTGACCGCCGTTTGCAGGCGCAATGACAGAAACCATGGCGGTCACAGACCGCCGCTACAAAAAGAATTTTCAGAATTATTTTTCCAGGCTGAACGCGGCGGGAAGAATTCTGTCCATTGGTAAATTCTGTCTTTTGTTTTCAGGATTGATACCTTGCCCGCGATGAACGACCTAACCATCGGCCTTTTGAGCGCGCTGCTGGCCACGAATCAGCCGCAGGCGGTCAGCAATCTGGTGCAGCAGCACACGGGCGTCTCGCTGCCGATTGTAGATGTCAACGACCCGGCGGAACAGGGTTTGCGCAACCTGATGATCGGCGACGACGCGACCATGGACGAGGTGAATGATTGGATCAACACCAACAACATTGCCCGCACGAATACGGTGGCCATCGCGGAACTCAACCAGCGCATCCACGCGCGGTTCGATGTCATGAAGCATGGCTACGAAAGTTTTCTTCGCAACCATCCCGACAGCGCTCGCGGTTTTCTGGCCTACGGCAGTTTTCTGAACGACATCGGCGACGAGGACGGCGCGAAGGTGCAATACGAAAATTCCAAGCAGCTCGACCCGAAAAATCCCGCTGTCTGGAATCAACTGGCCAATTACTTCGGCGAACACGGCGAGCTGACCAATGCGTT
>DMQW01000372.1:0-4079 GCA_003455565.1 Limisphaerales bacterium | reverse complement strand
GCGCGGGAATTTTACGGCATCAACGAGCAACAAGTTTTCGACAAGGCGCTGGGGCTTTACCGGCAAGCGATGAAACTTGCGCCGCAGAACCTGGTTCTCGCCGTGGATTACGCCGAGAGCTACTACGGCATCAAACCGCTCCGCACAAACGACGCGCTGGTCGCCTGGACTAACTGCCTCAACATCGCCAAGGACGACAACGAACGCGAAGGCGTGCTGCTTCACCTCGCCCGCGTGAAAATTTCCGCCGGATTTTATGACGAGGCGCAGGCGCATCTCGACGCCGTGACGAACGCGGCGTTTTTGGATTTGAAAAACCGGCTCGCGCGCAGCTTGATTGACCACAAAAATCCGCCGACCAATTCCGTCGGGAAAATTTCGGCGAACAGCGTGGTTGCCTCAACCAACCTTGCCGCCGCAGTGACGAATGTTGTTACCGCAACGAACGGCGTCACGCTGTTGTCATCGAATTTGCTGACGATGCCACCGCCCATGCGCGAACCAAAACCGTAGCGGCTTTCGGCAGAAAGCCGGATTATTCCTTTTTCCGAAGCAGTGCGGCGGTCTGCCGACACGCCGCTACACCAAACGCCGTAGTGGATTGGACAAATTCAGACTTTGTGTCCTTGCGCCTTTGTGGTGAAATAATCCGGTTATGAGCTTTTACGACAAATTGAAATTTGATGCGAACGGTTTGATTCCCGCGATCATTCAAGAACAGAAAACCGGCCGCGTGGTGATGATGGCGTGGATGAACCGCGCGTCGCTCGAAAGCACCATCGCCACGGGCAAGACGCATTTCTGGAGCCGCTCGCGCCAGAAATTCTGGATGAAGGGCGAGGAAAGCGGCCACACGCAAACCGTCAAGGACATCGCGTTCGATTGCGACGGCGACGTGCTGCTCATCCAGGTCGAGCAGACCGGCGCGGCGTGCCACGAGGGTTATCAATCGTGCTTTTTCCGCTCGGTCGAAAATGACGGTTTCAAAATCACCGAGCCGCAATTGCTCACGCCGGAACAGATGTATAAGAAGAAAGGGTGAGGACGGAGCAGCCGTGGGGTCTTGTTTTCCTGCCATGGAATCGTGTCAGGCTGCCGTGAGAAGATAAAAGTCTGCCATGGAATGTTGTCAGGCTGCCATGGGGTCATGTTTTTCTGCCATGGAATATTGTTTGCCTGCCATGGAGTCTTAAAATTCTGCCATGGAACCTTGTTTTTCTGCCATGGATCCTTATTTTCAACAAGTTACGCAGAATCAGCCTGTCCGGCTGCCGTAGCTGGTGATGTCCTACTAGACATACTCTGGATCTCCGCGAGGCCGGACGCGAGGTCCGGCCCCGGCGAAGATTTGTGGCAATCGCTACTGCACCCGCACGCGATAGAACCTTTGGGGTGCATTCGTGCAGGAATAACTCAGCGCGAACACGCTGCCATCCCCAACTATGGTTTCCAGCGGCTGCCAGTTTGTCGAGATGATCGAATCACTATATTCAACCTGGTAGGTCACTGTCGGTGAGGACGACACCGTGAATCTGATCATCGCGCTGCTGACTTGCACGCCGGTAATTATGGGCGCGACCGGTGCCTCGGTGCTCTGCTGATCTGTCCGCACATAAATCGTTACTGGGTCAGAGTTCCAGACGCCGCCACCACCGGCTTCGGTGCCGTCGGCGCGCAGGACATAATCGCCCGCCGGCGCATTCGACCAGATGGCGGAGAAGGGTGGCACAGAATTGCTGGCGACCACCTCACCATTGGCCACATAGCTCACAGAGGAGAACTTAATGTCGGGAGTTAGCGTCACGGCCAGCGGGATGCTCGTGGGCGTCATGAACAGACTGCCATCCGCTGGACTGCCGACGGCGACCGCCCCCCCGGCACCCCCGGCGACACTCGGCAGGCAATGTCGTGTGGAGCAGCACGCATCGTGGAGGGAGATCAGGAAACACCGGCCGCAGGGTGCGGGACCGAGGCAGACCTCAACGGTGACCGTGACTTGCCCGTTGGGTGGCAGAACCGTGGGCAGGGTGACAATATCCGGCGTAAAGGTCAGGCAACCGTATGTCGGGTCGGCGGTGAAGAAGATGTCTTCGGCTCCTTCTGAGGAGACGTTACGAACCGTCACGGTGTAGTTGTAGCAGTTGGGCTGGCCAGGGATGGGAACCAAGCTTTCGGACGGGCCGACCGGGCTTTTGGGCGGGACGTAGGCGCAACAGGGCGCGAGCGTCAGGCAGTTGGTAGTTGAGCAGCACAGGAAAAAGTCCGTCGAATGCGCGCCCATGGAGAAGCAGACGTTGGTCAGGTTGACGGCCGAATTGGTCAGCGAGAGCAGTAGCGTGAAACATTGGCCTTGACCGGGTTGGAGGACCGGGTTCAGTGGGATAAGATCCTGACTGACCGTAACACCGGAAGGCAGATCAGTGACGCTGATCCAGCCGATGACGTTGGTGAACTGGTTGGTGATGCAGAAACTCCAAGCGTAAGTGTTGTTGCTGTTGATGCAGTCCACCGACCGGTTGGTGATCGAGAGGCAGCCGCTAGGCGCGTTGGAGGGAATGGGAGTAATCCCGTCGCAAGCGCTCGCCAGCATGTATGGCGCTCCATTCGTGCCGCCCCCCGAGAAGATCTTCGGCGCACCAAGGTCGGTGACAATGGCCAGCACCGTGAAGCCGGGCGCCCACGTGTCGAACGTTTCGTGACTCGAGGAAGAGTAGCCGGACAAGTTCGCGCTGGTCACACTCGTCAGCGCCGGGTGTATCGCCGTGATTGTGATGGCGTTCCAAGCGCCCCCTCGCACCGTAAAGCCGGACCCGAAGCCTTGGTTGAGCACAGGCACCGGGGTGCTGGCGGCAGCGCCGGCGTAGTAGCAGGAGAGCGAAACATACAACCCCGTGCCGTTGGTGCAGGTGGTATTGGCGCCGGTGACAAACTTGATGACGTTGGTGAGATAGTAGTGGGCGCCAATTTGGTTCGCGGTGTAGTGAAAATCAAAGTCCTCGCCATCAATAATGATGTTGTGGCCCGCGACCACGGAACCCCACACCGGAGTTGCACCTTCCGGCCCGGAGAGGTTACTGACATTCCCCAGGGCCGTAGCAGCCGCTCCCAGACAACGCGGATCGCAGAAGAGGATGGCGCGATAGTCTTGGAGGCCGAACGGGGCCACGCCCCAGGACACCGGGATCGAGGACCACTGCCGCTGCGTGCCATCCAACCCGGATGGTAGAAATGAGACGCCTGAGGGCGCGCCGTTGTAGGCGTAGTCCACGATGAAGCCCAGCCCTCTGGCGATTCGGGCCTCCACACTGTTCCTCGGATCAAAGGTTGCACCGCCGGTAATAGTTATGTAGTTTATTTGGTCGTAAAGCGTGTCGGCGAGGATTAAGACTCGCCCTGGGCTGACCGGTGCTGCCAAGACTGGACTCGCCCAGACCACGGCCAGCAGCAAGCCGCAGAGGCCCCATCGAGCCAATCGTGAGGCGATTTTAGGTGGGAGTGATGAGTGTTGGCCATCGCCAAGTCTGGTTTCGGAACAATGGTTTAGTTTGCTTTTCATAGACTTTCTTTCATTGGTTGGTTTTGACTTTTGTGTTGCGCCCGCCCAACACGCGACACGGCGCGAAAAGGAATTGACCTCGTTGCGTCGCTCCGCATGTTTGGCTGGAAAGTGAAACTGCCAATTGGGAACCTCCGAAACTGCTTTTCGGAGTTGGGTTGATGGTGGCGGTTCGGTTTTCGGTCGTTTCTGGTTTTGATCTTCGCTTTTCAAGTTGAACACATCTTTCCGATACATCTGTCCCGTTTATGACTGTTCGGCGATGGCAAAGCAATAAATTTCCATAATTAGTTTTTATAGAAACTATAATATAAACAGCTTTCGTCGAGACGACGAATTAGTCGTAGTAAAGAGGCCAGTCCGCAGGATTGACACCAAAAGCCCGCCAGCGGCAACCCCTTGACGGACACGTTCGCCGTGCGGGAAATCGGGAAGCCCTTGCGCCGCTGGTTTATTAAGTAGCAGCGGACGTGAGTCCGCTCATTCTTTTCCGGCAAAAGTCAGAGCCGACTCACGTCGGCTG
>DMQW01000205.1:9133-9334 GCA_003455565.1 Limisphaerales bacterium | reverse complement strand
CGTCTGCACGATGCCGTTGATGCGGAATTCGAGGATGTCGAAATCCTGCTCCGAGGAGACCTTCCACCAGAAGGTGTAGCGGCCGGACCAGTTCGTGGCGACCGTGGTCTGCAAAATGGTCTGCTGCAGCGGGCCGATGCCGCCGCTCTGCGCGGCGGACACGCCGTCGTGGGAGACATTGGTTTCGCCGAACCATTGCGC
>DMQW01000205.1:0-8872 GCA_003455565.1 Limisphaerales bacterium | reverse complement strand
TTGGTTTCGCCGAACCATTGCGCGTTGCCGCTGGTGGTCCAGTTGTAGAGATAACCGGTCTTGGCGTCCAGCGGGGTGTTCAGCGCGGTGCCGAGCGGGATGAACGTGGTGACCTTGGCGTATTTGCTGGCGGCGACGCCGTAGGCGTTGCTGGCGATGAGCTGGTAGGCGCCGGTTGGTATCAGGACAGCCTCGGGAGGGTAGGGGGGAGGGTAGGGATTAGGAGGGTAGGGATTAGTCCGGTTCGTCAAAATCAACGAGTCGCTGGTCGCACCGGGAATGTTCGTGCCGTTCAACTGCCACTGGTAGCTGACGGGCTGCACGCCGGAACATTTGCCGGTGAGCCTGATGTTGGTCGTGGTGTTGAAGGGGATCGAGCGGTTCCACGGCTGGACGGTGAAGGCCGGCGCGCGGGTGCCGAATAGTCCGAGATCATGGTCGCCGCTGCTCGCGATGGCGATGACGTTGGCCAGGTCTGATGGCGCGGTTATCAAAGTGGAACCGATGTAAGCCCCCAAAGTCACAACCGTTCCATCGTTGCGCAAAGCCACGCTGTGGTTGGCCGATGCGGAAATGGCGACGATGTTGCTCCAGCTTGCCGGAATAGTTGTCTGTCCATAAGGATTACTGCCCCAGCCGACGACCGTTCCATTCGCGCGCAAGGCCAGAAAATGCTGTGCGCCGCAGGCGATGGCGACGATGTTGGTCACGTTCGATGGAACTTGCGTGCCGTATAAACCCCAAGTGGTGACGGAACCATCCGCGCGCAAAGCCATGCTGTTCTGTCCGCCGGCGGCGATGGCGACGACGTTGGTTGCCGCAGCATTGGTCGTCTGCAAGTAAGTGTTTTGTCCCCAGCCCACGACGGTGCCGTCCGCTTTCAACGCCAGATCATGATAATCGCCACAGGCGATGGCCGTGACGCCGCTCAATCCAGCCGGCACATTCGTCTCGCCATAATTGTTGTAGCCAATGGCATACACGGTGCCGTCGGATTTCAGCGCCAGACTGTCGCCATAACCGGCGGCGATGGCGGTGACGACGGAATTGCTCAAGGCCGCAACATTGGTTTCGCCGTAATTGACAAAACCGCCCGACCAGCTTGCAATCTTCCCGTCCGACTTGAGCACAAGATAATGGCCGGACGACAAGCCTTGGCCGACGTTGCCCACGGCGATGGCGGTGGCGTTGGTCACATCAAAGGGCGGATCGGTGGCGAGATAACCCCACGCCTTCGCAAATAGCACGCGCAGGAAGGTCGGCGAGCTGGTGATGTGGGCAACATTATTACTGACGACCACATAATAATAGCCGGTCTGGCTGGCCAAGGCGGGTTCCAGCGTCAGGATGTCATTGGTTGCGCCTGAAACCGGCGTGTATATTTGGCTGTAGAGACTTGGACTGTAATACCATTGATATTTCAACGGGCCGCTGCCCAGCACCGTGGTTCCAAGCTGAACTTTGCCACCTTGATAATTGGTCTGCGCCGCCGGCTGGCTCAAGAACACCAGCGCGTTGTTGCTGATGACGGTCAGCGGTGCCGACAGGCTCAACGCCGAACCGAGGGCGTTGGTCACGGACAATTGATAACCGCCCGCGTTGCTAAACTGGACATTGGAGAGAACCAGGCTGGTGCTGGTGGCTCCGGGAATGTTCGTGCCATTCAGCAGCCATTGATAACTCAACGGCTGCGCGCCGGCGGCGCTGGCTTGCAGCGTCACATCGCGTCCGGTGTAAGCGGTGAGGCCGATGGGCGGATGCAAAATGACCGGGCTGCCATCATTGACCAGCGCGAGGCCGTGATACGCCCCCGCCGCACCCGCGATCGAAAACAGATTGGTCAACGCGGCGGGCGGACTGCTTGCGCCAAAGATAGAGCCATCCCCCCAAGCCACAACTCTGCCGTTGTCTCTAATCGCAAGGCCGACGTTTTCGCCGCTGTAATTTCCCGCGGAGATCGCAACGATGTTCGTCAGGCCAGTCGGAAGATTTGTTCCCGTGCCGCTGCCCCACGCCACCACGGTTCCGCTGGCTTTCAAGGCCATCGCGTAGGAGTATCCGACGGCAACCGCAACGACGTTGTTTAATCCGCTTGGGATGTTACTTATCGTCCCGCCGCCAGCCACGACTACAGTGCCGTCATTGCGGAGCGCCAATGCATTGTTGTATCCGCAGGCAATCGCCGCAATGTGGTTCAACCCTGCCGGGAAAACCGGTCCAGATCCGGCCCCGGTGGTCCAGTTAGTGAGCGTTCCCTCCGCACGCAAAGCGTAGCTGAAGGAAAATCCAGCAGCTACCGAAACGATGTTGCTCAAAGCCGGAGCCCCAATTCCAGCCCAGCTAACAACCTTGCCGTCGGAACGCAGCGCATAATTCGCCATAAGGCTGCCGTAGGTGGCAAACGCCACGACATTGCTCGCGCTGGCAGGGATGTTAGTGCCGGTTCCACCGCCCCAAGCGACGATGGTTCCATCTGTCCGCACGGCATAGCTCACACCACTATTTACCGCGACCCCGACGACATTGCTCAATCCCGGCGGCGGCAGACATTCGTTGTTAAGATTTCTACCCCACGCGGCCACCGGGCCAAAGGTCAGTTGCGCGTCCGCGCTGACCGCGACGCCAATCGAATTGCTGGCGACCAGATGATAGAAACCAAGGTTGTTGGTGTTGACCGCCGTGATGAGGTAACTCGAACTTGTCGCGCCGGGAATGTTCGTGCCATTCAACTGCCATTGATAATTTGGCGTGGGATTTCCCGAAGCCGTCGCGTTGAACGTCGTCGGCAAACCGGGCGGCACGGAGCGGCCAATCGGCTGCATCGTAATCGTCGGCGGCACCAGAACCGTTAATACCGCCACGGAACTGGTCGTGACGCCGAGGAAGTTTGACGCGACAACTTGGTAATTGCCCGCGTCATTGGTCACGATGTTGGCGAGGTTGAGCGTTGCGTTCGTCGAACCGCTGATGCGTCCGCCATCCACAAGTAGCGTATTGTTGAAATACCACTGGAAACTGATGGGCTGCGCGCCGCTGACGGTGGTTGCGAAACTGGCATTGCTGCCGACCACGACGGATTGATTCGTCGGCTGCACGGCAAAGGCCGGCGGCGTCAGGTGGTTCAGGTGCAACACCAGGTTGCCCGCATGGGCGCTGTAACCACCGGCGAGAATGGAATAGGTCGTGCCGCCTGTCGCTGGCATGGTGACTTGTGAATTCACGCCGCCAGTGTCGTCGTTGCAAGCCGCTTCCGTCAGCGCATCGCACGAGCCGGTGTAAATGGCCAGCCCGGTATCGAAGTCGCTGCCAAAAGTATCCACGATGAGCAGGCCGTTGACCGGTGCGGTGAATTGATACCAGACGCCGTTGCCGAAACCAGTGACGCAATCAGGAACCGGGTCGCCAAACGAACTCGCCCTGACTGTGGATTGGACATTGGTGTAACTGGCGTTGGTGATGATGATGGCCCCGCTGCACAAATCATTTGCAATCGTATCAATGACCTTGAGCGTCGCGTTGGTGCTGGCCGCCAGACCGTAGGCATTGGTGACGAGGCAACTGAACTTGCTGCCGGAATCAGACAACTGCGCGTTGTAGAGGGTGTAGCTGAAATTAGTCGCGCCAGAAATAATTGCACCATTGCGTTTCCAGAAATAACTCAAGGGATGGCTGCCGCTGGCGGTCACGCTGAAGGTGGCGGTATTGCCGAGCAACACCACCTGGCTGGGCGTCTGGGAAAGAATCGTTGGCGGCAGGTTGCTCATGATCCCGGATGACACGATTTGCACGCCGGAAAGAAGTGCGGGGGCGCTTACACCATTGCGCACCGTCAAAACCAGAGACTGCCCCGCCGTTACCGTCACATTCCGAAAGCACGCATATTGGACTCCTTCCGTCCACACTGGCACACTGCTGGCGGGTGAATCGTAAGTCGTCTTGACACCGTAACTGATGCCTCCAACAGTGACTTCGAAGTTGCCATCCGGAGAATACGCCAACACGTTATACTGGCCTGCGGCTAGATTTGTAAACGTGACAACGTTGTTGCCACCATCCAACGGGTAATCGTAGGTCTTATACATCGAATCACTGGATTCATCGTTCCAAGCCCCCGGCGCATCGGATACGCTTACGCCCACCGTTGTCAATGCCCCATTGGCCAACTGTAGATTCACCAATGCGCCCGAGGTGCGCCAGTCGTATGGAGACGGAGAGACGTCACGATCATAAAAATTCCAGAAATCGTTGGTCGCCTGTCCAATCGCTGCGAACCCAGTCTTCAAACTGTAGCCTCTCCCGCCGCCAGCGCCAAAATCAAGGTTGATCAATTGCTGGGACAGCATCCCCGTTTGCGGCGCACATTTGCCCGCGCTGCCGGCGTTGTAGATGGATTGGATTTCAGTCTGCGACAGCGCGCGATTGTAAAGGCTTAATTCGTCCAGAAGTCCGCCCAAGTGGGTTCCATCAGTCCAGCAGCCACCGCCACAATTTTGAGAACGGTGGCCAAGCCATAGATCGTAGTCTGTCTGCGGACTAAAACTTGCCCAAGTGGATTGCGCCACGATGACCCCATTTACATAAAGAGTTCCCGCGCCTGAAGCCTTGTCATAAGTCAAAGCGATATGCTGAAAGGTATTGGTGATTATGGTGTATTGAGGCGAGTAGAGTTGGTGGTAGTTTCCATTGGTGTCAACCAGCGCGGCATACAACAAGCCATTGTCAGACGGATTGCTCCCAACCCATAATTGAACCCCATAATTTCCGACACCATCACTAAACTCAGCAATTGGGTGCAATCCAGCCACATTAGTCACATCAATCCACCCCTCAATCGTCAATCCATTGGCTGTGGCAATATTTTTAAGGCTCGCACTGGCAGGCACTCTCACATAGGCGTTAGCGTTGTTCAGAAAAAAAGCCCGTCCGACTTTACCTACAGCATAGCTCGCACCAGCTTGTAATATGCCATTATTAGTGCCCACGATGTCGTTGGCATTACCTTCCGCCGGCCACCACGCCACAAGGCCCGACGGCGGCGTCACACAAGCGGTAGCCGTCGGCGCACACTTGCCCGCGCCACCCGCATTGGCGATGGACTGGATTTCGGCTTGGGACAAAGCGCGGTTGTAAAGACTGAGTTCGTCAATCAATCCGCCATAAGTGTCATTAAGACCGATTGGCTCACCTGTTCGCCTGCCAATATTTGCCGGATAAGTTGTCTGCGGCGTGATACTGCCAAAATTTGCCGAGGCAACATTGGTGCTGTTGAGATAAAGAATAGCCAGCCCGCTGCCCTTGTCATACGTCACCGCCACATGTTGAAAATTATTTGTGTTAAACACGTAAGGAAAAGAAATCGTATGAGGATTCCCTGACGTGTCTTCTATGTTGGAAAAAAGCTGCGTATTTCCATTGGCAACCCAGAGTTGCAAACCAGACGCCGTCGCAGAATCCCACTCGATAATGGGTGCATTTACACCAGCATCAGGCTTGATCCAACATTCAATTGTTATCCCGCTGCCGGTTCCGATGTCCAGACTCGGCGAAGCCGGCACGGAGATGTAACTGGTGCTCTCGTCGAATACAAACGCTTGGCCGGCCACGCCATTGGTGTAGCCCAAATTGCCGACCGGCGAGCCGTTGTTTCCGCCGACGATGTCATGGGCATTGCTTTCCCCCGACCACCACCCGACCAGGCCCGCTGGCGGCGGCGTGCATGATGAACCTTGAGTTTGCGGCGTTGCTGCGGCAAGTGCCGCGAGAATGACGAATCCAGTGGATAGCATTTTTCCCGGTGAGAATTTCATGATCTTTTTCATGGCAGATGGCCTTTGATTGTTCTTGTGACGCTGCTTCGCCGAAAGAGCCAACCAGCGCGATGACAATGACGGTGATGTAACACGCCTTTGTAACTCTTGTTCGATGGCTTTAGCAAACCAAAACGAGACTAAAACCAAAAAATAAGGGAACCCAAAGCGGTCAATAAGTTTTAGCAGAATCAATACCAGTCGCCAATTCATCAAAAACAAGGGAAATCAAAGGTGCGGAGGTGGAATCCACCCGCCGATGCGTGAAAATTTCACGCATTATGCGTGAGTTTCGCGCGTAAAAAGTGACGATGACAATTTATGATTGGCCTAGATAAGGTAAAAAATCCGGCTGAAGGAAATTTTTTCCGCAACGTGAATTTTCGGTTCCGGCGGAATTTTTTCTGGCACACGAGTTGCGACACTTCCTGCGTGGCCAGAAAAAATTACCATCATCAACCGGTGCGGAACGCGGCTGAAACTGCCGCGACCAATTTACGGCTCGCGACCTTTCAATTGTCCGGCTTGCACATTCCGTCGCGGGTCAGAAAAATTCCTGTGCTGCGCCGGCGGCTGCCGATCACGATGATTCCCCAAGCCGTCCAGCCGGTGATGATTAGACACACCAGCCAGAATTTGGGCAGTCTCCTCAACGAAATTCGACCAGTTCAAAGCCTGCCCGCTTGAAGAAGCTTTGCAGTTCCGCCCGCGCCCGCTTGTCTGCGTCCTCCAAAATCCCCGCCTTGCGCGCCGCGCGGGCGATGTCGTCCACGGCATTCCGCCGTGCGGTTTGTTCCAGATCCTTGTCGAACGCGCGGAGCAATCCCGTCGAGTGATCAATCACCTGGCTTTGCTTGTCATCGAGATAGGCGTCCGTGATTTGCGGCGGCGGCAGGTAGAGAACAATTTTCTTGCCGGCGATCGTCACGTCTTCCGGCTTCAACCGCTTGAGGTCAATGCCCGCTTTCACCACGCCGCGCGCGAGCAGCAGCACGCGGCTCTCGCCATACCATTTCACATCCTCCAGCACCACGACTTTGTCCAGGACGTATTTGACCGTGACGAGATCGGCGAGCGACTGGACTTCGTGGACGACGCTGGTGGTGTTCCAAAAATGCAGGCCCGCGCCGCGCCCGGCCCAGCGCGTGACGGTGAACGTGAGATAAACCGCCAGCGTCAGCACGACCACCGCCGTGACCGCCCAGAGAAAATTGCGCAGTTGCCGCATGACGGGAATGTAAAACCAATCGCCCGCGAAGCAAAGAAATGTTGTCGCATTGTGAAACAGATTTTTACCGCCGTCGCTTCAAGTTACGGTGCGGTGAGACAAAGTTTCGGTGCCGTGACTCGCAGTTTCCGCACGGTGAGCAGAAGTTACCGCGCCGAAATTTCATTTTCCCGCGCCGTGGGCTGGAGTCACCGCACCGTGACCGGGAGTTACGGTCTTGCGACTCCGAGTCACGGCACCGTCGGACGAAGTCATGGCACGGGGAAATCATTTTTACGCACGGAAACTTCCCGTTATGGTGCCGAAACTTCGCGTTGCCGCACGGAAAATTCATTTTCCCGCGCCGAAAAATCATTTCTCCGTGCCAAAAATTCGTCTCGCTGCGCGTAGAAATAATTCCAAATCAATGAGTTGCGATTAAAAATGGCGAAAACGGCTGAAAACTTTGGCTTGCAAATTTTTTTGACGGGAGCAGAGTCCAAACATGAAACCGCGCGTTTCCCATCACAAGACCGCCGCACTGACGCTGGTGGAAGTGGTGGTGATTCTTTCAGTGCTGGCAATTCTGCTGGCAATTCTTTTGCCTGCGCTCACTCCTCATCACGGCGGCCAAAACATCAATTGCAGCAATAACCTCAAACAGGTTGGCCTGTCCTTTCGCATTTGGGAAGGTGATCACAACGACAAATATCCGATGCAAGTTTCCGTGACCAACGGAGGCACGATGGAACTGGTTGCTGCCGGAAATGTCGTGACGACTTTTCAAGTCATGTCCAATGAGTTAAGCACGCCGATATTAGTTTTGTGTCCGCAAGACATAAAACGTCAGCCAGCAGCCACAAACTTTTCATCGCAGCTTGCTGGTCACATCAGTTACTTTGTCGGCTTGGATGCCGAAGATGCAAAGCCGCAAACGATTCTTTCCGGCGATCGGAACATTGCCGGCGGTATGATGAAGAATGGCGTTCTTGAAATCACAAGGAATGATCCGGTGGGTTGGAGTTCTGAACTGCACGGCGGCATTGGAAACATCGCGTTTGCCGACGGCAGCGTTCAGCAAACAACTTCTCGCAAAACTTCTTGGAATTTGCGGGAGTTGATTGGCCAAACCGGTCTTGCCACCAACCGGCTGGCGATTCCGTAATCGGTGTTTCATCCCGTCTTCGTTTCACTTCGGCGCGGCAAACTGTGTCATCCGTGGTTGAAAAAACTTTCCGCTTTTGCCCGCGCTTCACAAAATCTAGACTGTCGCCATGAATTTACCCGGATTTCCTGTGGTTCGCCCGCGCCGGTTGCGGACTTCGCCCGCCCTGCGCCGGCTCGTCGCGGAAACGCGCTTGAGCCTTTGCTGTGCTTGAGGTATAACCCCCATATGACATTGAAAGCCATCATTCACAATGCGGAAGAAGGCGGCTTCTGGGCCGAGGTGCCGGCGCTGCCGGGTTGCCTCACCCAAGCTGAAACTCTCGACGAGTTGAAGGCCAACCTGCGCGAGGCCATCGAACTCTGGCTTTCCGTGGATGACGAAGTGACCGAATCGAACGCCAATGACAAAGTGCTGGAGCTGACGGTGTGAAACAGGTTTCCGGCAAGGAATTTGTCCGCCTCATTCAAAAGCACGGATGGCTGCTCAAGCGCATCAACGGCAGTCATCATATTTTCACCAAGGAAGGCCATCGGGAACGAATTGTCATTCCGGTTCATGGCAACCAGCCGCTGAAAATCGGATTGCTGAAACATCAAATGAAAATTGCCGGACTCACCGAGGCGGATTTGTGATTGGCTGGCACCCTTGTAAAACCTAAACTGCGTTCATGAATTTGCCCGGATTTCCTGT
>DMQW01000130.1 GCA_003455565.1 Limisphaerales bacterium | reverse complement strand
GGCAAGATTGATTTAATCAGCGCTAATAACGGCGGAAACTCCCTCACCGTGTTGACGAATAACGGTAGCGGCGGGTTTGTATTGGCTGGCACCTATCCCGTTGGCACCGATCCAAGCTCGGTTGCTGCCGCAGATGTGAATGGAGATGGCAAGATTGATTTAATCAGCGCCAATGCCGGCGGAAATTCACTCACCGTATTGACGAATAACGGTAGCGGCGGGTTTAGGTTGGCGGGCACCTATTCCGTGGGCACCTATTCCGTGGGCAACAATCCATGCTCGGTTGCTGCCGCGGATGTGAATGGGGATGGCAAGATTGATTTAATCAGCGCTAATGCCGGCGGAAACTCACTCACCGTATTGACGAATGACGGAGGTGGCGGGTTTGCGTTGGCGGACACCTATTCCGTGGGTCCATATCCATTCTCGGTTGCTGCCGCAGATGTGAATGGGGATGGCAAGATTGATTTAATCAGCGCTAATCTCAGCGGAAACTCGCTCACCGTATTGACCAATGCCACCAGTTTTCCATCCTCTTCCCTGCCAATCCTTACCTTTCAACCGCTTGGCCAAACAAATCTTTTTGGCGGCTCAGCCCCGTTCACAGTTGCGGCAACCGCGACAGGCATCGAACCCGCCCGACAATTCAGTTACCAATGGCGAATGACGGAAACCAATCTGCCGGGCGCAACCAACAATAGTTTAATCCTAGCCAATTTGTCGTTCACCCAGTCAGGCAATTATGACGTGGTAGTTTCAAATTATGTGGGCAGCGTTACCAGCAGCGTGGCAGTTTTGGACGTGCAATTTATTCTGGTCAGCCTCAATGGTCGGCCGGCCATCGGCAGCGGAACGGCCGTGACTTCCGGGCAAGTAACCATTTCCGGCGGTTATCCCGGTGGATTCCTCTTCTACACTCTCAATGGCAGCACGCCTACGACCTCATCCACCCTTTATACCGGGCCGTTCACCGTGACCAATACCACCGTGGTCAACGTGATGGCCATGAGCGCGGATTTTTCGCAGAGCACCCTGGCTCCCCCGGTCACGGTGCAAATCATTCCGGCCTATCCTTTGGTGATCTCGACAAGCGGCAGCGGCGCGGTGGGGCTGAATCCCGCCAGCGGCCCTTATCCCAGCAATTCGGTGGTGACTTTGACAGCCACGGCGGCAACCAACTGGGTGTTCAGCCAATGGACCGGGGATGTCACTGCCAGTGAGAATCCCTACAACCTGACGATGAATGGGCCGCTCAATGTGCAGGCGGTGTTCACGCCGACGGCCTATCCGCTCACCGCCAACACTGCCGGGGGCGGCAGCGTGACGGTGAACGGTCAAGTGATTGCGCCTGCCACCTATTATCCGACCAACAGCACGGTTTCGATCACTGCCACCGCGAGCAACGGCTGGAGTTTTCTGAACTGGCAGGGAGACGCCAGCGGGACAAATAATCCCCTGGATGTGACGATGAACCAGACCAACAACATCCGGGCGATTTTTGGAACGGTGGTTGGCACCAATGTCATTGGCGGCGGCGGCGTGGTGCTGAACGTGACCAATCCAGTGGCTTACGGGACGCTCCTTACGGCTTCGGCGGTGCCGGCTGCTGGAAATTATTTGGTGACGTGGAGTTCCGCAGCAAGTGGAACCAACTCGCCGACCACGATTCTGGTAACCAATGCAACCCCGACAGTCGGCGCAGTCTTCGCGACTTTGCCGGGTGGAAAATACTCATTGGCCGTGGTTGTGATTGGCAGGGGTTCAGTGGGGATTTCAAATCAACAAAGTTATTATAATCCGGGCAGCATCGTAAGGTTGACCGCAACAACGACCAATGCCGGAACTGGCTTTGATGGTTGGTCAGGAGACGCCTCAGGAACAAGCCAAACGATTGTTTTGACGGTGAATTCCAACATGGTTGTCCAGGCAAACTTTGGAAAGCCAATCGCTGGCGTCACGCTGGGCAATCTGATTCAGACGTTCGATGGCACTGCGAAAAGTGTAAGCGTTACTACCGTGCCGACTAACTTGACAGTCAATCTGACGTATGACGGATCGGCGAATACGCCCACAAACGCTGGTAGCTATACGGTCATGGTGACAATCACTGACACCAACTACATTGGCGGTGCTACGAATACTTTGATGGTCAATAAGGCAACGGGCTTGTTGAACCTGACCAATTTGGTGCAAACGTATAATGGCACGCCCAAACCCGTGACAGTGAACACCACGCCGACCAATCTCACGGTCACTTTAACCTACAACAATTCCGCCAACGCTCCTGCAAATGCAGGCAGCTATACAGTGGTGGCCACAATTTCGGACACAAACTATCAAGGAAGCGTCACGAACATATTGGTCATCAATCCGGCAACACCGACGATAACGACCTTGCCAGCGGCGAGTGCGATCATCTACGGCCAGACGCTGGCCAACTCGACATTAAGCGGCGGAGCAGCTTCGACGGCTGGGAGCTTTGCGTTCACAACGCCGGGGATTGCGCCAAATGCAGGGACGACGAATGTGTCGGTGACGTTCACACCGGCGGATACGAATGACTATACGACCGCCACTGCAAATGTGCTGGTGCCTGTGAATCACGCTGTGGCCACGGTGACCATCAGCAATTT
This sequence comes from Limisphaerales bacterium, assembly GCA_003455565.1. GTDB lineage: Bacteria > Verrucomicrobiota > Verrucomicrobiia > Limisphaerales > UBA11358 > UBA11358. Next base: position 7,478 of record DMQW01000130.1, on the reverse strand, counting down.
GAGCCAGACATACAACGGAACAGCCAGACCGGTGAGTGTGACCACTACACCCACTAACTTGAGCGTAACTCTGACCTACAACGGATTGCCGGTTGCGCCAACAAACGTTGGCAACTACATAGTAGTGGCGACTGTGAATGACCTTAATTATTTAGGATCCATCGCCAACATTTTGGCAGTTAACAAGGGAGTGGGTTTGTTGAGCCTGACCAATCTGACTCAAACATTCGATGGCACCGCGAAAAGTGTCAACGTCACCACCGTGCCAACCAACCTGACGGTCAACCTGACATATAATGGAACCGGCAATGCGCCGACAAATGCCGGCAGCTATGCGGTGGTCGGGATAATATCGGACACAAACTACCAAGGAAGCGTCACGAACACATTGGTCATCAATCCGGCAATACCGACGATCATAACACTGCCAACGGCGGGCGCAATCACCTATGGCCAGACGCTGGCCAACTCGACATTAAGCGGCGGAGCGGCTTCAACGGCTGGCAGCTTTGCGTTCACGACGCCAACGATTGCGCCAAATGCGGGAATAACTAATGTATCAGTGACGTTCACGCCGACGGATACGAATGATTATACGACAACCAATGCAAAGGTGCTGGTAGTTGTGAATCAGGCCGTGGCAACGGTGACGCTCACCAATCTGACCCAGACATACAATGGAACGGCCAAGCCGGTGAGTGTGGCAACTTCGCCCATTGGCTTGAATGTTAGTTTGACCTATAACGGGTTGCCGGTTACTCCGACGAACGCGGGCAGTTACATAGTAGTGGCGATGGTAAATAACACGAATTATTTCGGGTCTGCCACAAATACTTTGGTTATTAGTCAAGCACAGGCAATTGTGACCATCAGCAACTTGACCCAGTCCTACGATGGAACGCCCAAACCGGTAATAACTGGCACTATTCCCACAAACCTGAACGTGAACATTACATACAATGGGTCGAATGGTATTCCCAGCGCCATCGGGTCATACGCCGTCATTGCGGCTGTCAACGATGCCAATTATTACGGGAGCGCGACGAATACGCTTGTCATCATTCCAGTGCCCCCGTTTGTCATCAACCAACCAACCAATCAAAACTTGGCTGTAGGCAGTCCGGCCACCTTTAATGTGAGCGCTTCAGGCACGGCTCCGTTGAGTTATCAATGGCAGAAAGACAGTGTGCCATTGTCCGATAATGGATTCATTTCCGGTTCGACCACAAGCAACCTTACCTTGAATGCTGTTTCAGCAATTGATGCCGGCAGTTACAGCGTGGTCATCACGAATGTGGCGGGCAGTGTGACCAGTTCCAACGCCAGTCTGGTGGTCAATGCGGAGGTATATGTGGCGGGCACCAATGTCTTGTCCGGCAGCACCGTGAGTGTCCCGATAAATTTGAAGGCATTGGGCCAGGAAATCAGCCTGCAGTTTAGTTTGAGTTTCAATCCGAGCATATTGACCTATCAGGGCGTGGACAATTTAAGCGTGATTGTGACGACCAATTCCCCATTGCCGGGGCAGATAGGCCTTACGTTTCAGAATTTTGCCGGCTACAGCCCGGGCGACCAGACATTGGTCAACGTGGTGTTTTCGGCCCAGCCAGTGACCAGCAACACCGTCAGCCAGATAAATTTTGCGGATGTGCCGGTGGGCCGGCAGGTGATTGACGGCTCGTTCAATGTGCTGACCAATGTGATCTACAATGGCGGCAGTGTTACGGTAGTGCCGGCGGAATATGCGGCGGATGTTTATCCGCGTCCCACGGGGGATTCGACTGTAGATTTGCGCGACTGGGCGGAGATGGGGCGTTTTGTGACAGCGTTGGATGTGGTGTCAAACGCTGATGAAATGTTGCGGGCCGACTGTGCGCCCCGGAATAATCCTGATGGTGTGCTGACCGTGGCTGACTGGGTGCAGGCCGGGCGTTATGCGGCTAAACTGGATCCATTAACGGTGGTCAGTAGTGGTGGAATAATTCCTCAAGTCAAGCCCCTGGCGGGATTCCATCCATTGGCTTCCTCGTCAAGGTTGGTTCAGTTGGTGGGTTCAACTGCAACCAACGGTCAGACTGTGTCGGTTCCGGTAAATCTGGTGGCATCTGGCAGCGAGAATGCGTTGGGATTCAACGTGGCATTTGATCCAGCCCAACTGACCTTGCAAGGAATTGCCAAAGGTTCAGCGGCAGGTTCAACGGTTATGAATGTGAACACCAACCAAGCGGCAACCGGCCGTCTAGGAGTGACTTTGGCTTTAAATTCAGGCAACGTTTTTGCCAGTGGCACAAACCAGATCGCAAAACTGTCCTTTAAGGTTTTAAACCAAGCTTCGGGCAATCTGGGGGTGGCTTTTGCGGCGACAAACCCGGTCGTGGAACAGGTATGCGATATTAATGCCGGAGTGCTGAACGCCAGCTATACTTCAGCAATCATCTCAGTGCAATCAGGATCAAAACCGACTCTGCAAATCCAACTGACCAATGGCATGGTTAAGTTAAGCTGGCCGCAGGCATTCAGCAATTATATGCTGCAATCCATCGGGACATTTGGGACTAACACATGGAACACAAACTTGGGATCAGCGGCGGTTGTTGGCACAAATTTAATGATCACCCAGCCAGCAACCAATCGCGTGCAATTTTATCGGTTAAGCCAATAAGACTTGGGAGAGAATAACCGGAATTGAATCAGTGAACCCCGCTTTGGCGCGCGTAATTGAACAGGCCGCTGGCGTCCACGACCGGGCGGACGTCGCCGAGTTGTTTATTTTTTGGGCGGCAGTTCACGAATAAATGCCCACGAGACTTCGGCGGTCTGGCCGTTGTCGTAATGGACAAAAAAGCCGTGGCGCAAGTCGTCGTCCAATTCCACTGTCTGCACGATGGCTTTCGGAGAAATCTTGTTGGCCTTGCGAATGGTAGCGTTTGGTTCGAGAAAAGACAGGCCATCGTCGAATTCCACGGCGAAGGCGTCTTCCCATTGATGATAGCTCACGTCTTTGACGCGGGAGAACTTCGCCTTTCCGAACGGCACTTTTAATGGATTCAAAACTTTCATATGCGGCCTTCAGTTTGCAACTGCCTGATTACTTCTAACACTTTTTTCGGCGGTTTCCAATCGTCAAGTTGTTCCTCGGTGTCGAGCGCAACGCGCCCTAGCAATTCGCCGTTGCTGTCGGACACATGAATGTGTGGCGGCTATGGTCGCCGATCCACCATTCAAAAATATATCCGCCACGTCGGACTTTGCCCATGATTCAAAATTATTTTTGTGCCGCAATCATCCCCCTCTGCCGGGCATAATTAAAAATTCCGCCGGCGTCCACGACGGGGCGCACGTCACCGAGCGGTTTGAAATGATAAACCTTGCCGGTGGCTTGGGCGGTGACGGTCGCGGCGTCGAGGTCAACGGTCACGATGTCGCCGGTTTTCAGCACGTCGCAGAGGCGTTCGGTGATTTCGCACGGATAGAGTTCGCCGGTGGCGACGCAGTTGCGGAAGAAGATGCGCGCGAAACTTTCGGCGAGCACGAGCTGGCAGTTGGCGGAACCCAGCGCGATGGGCGCGTGTTCGCGCGAGCTGCCGCAGCCGAAATTTTTGCCGCCGACGACGATGGGATAATCGCTGTCGAGCTGGCCTTCCTTGACGTAGCGGACGGGGTAAAGCGATTTGGGCAGGCCGTCGAGGGCGTGGCTGCCGAGCTTCTCGTATTCCTCGGCGATGGTGGGCACGAGGTTCAGAAATTGCGCGGAGATGATCTGGTCGGTGTCAATGTTGTCGCGCACGACGTAGACGGGGCCGGTAAAAACGGTTTGCATACGAAGTTAATGTGCCGTGCGCGGAGGAGATTTTCAATCAAATATCAATCACCGGCTTGTCCGGCGGTGCTGGCGGCGGCGGGCGTTGCACGCGTTTGCGCAGGACGATGACGGCGGCGGTGCAGACCGTCCAAGTGGGCAGGTCTTCGAGGACGGGAACGAGTTCGATGATAAATGTGGGCAGGAGCAAAATGTGAAAGCCAATGACGCAACTCACCAGAATCATCGCCACGCCATCAATCGCCTGATCAATGAACGCCCAGCCGAGCGGGCCGAGGAGCAGTTGCAGTCCGTCCGCCGCCACGGCGATGGCCAGCGCGAGGAACATCCGGGGTCGGGTAATTGGCGGTGCGCGGAAAAGGGAATTGAGTTTCTCCGGCAAATTCATTGGTGCCATTAAAGCCAATCCGCCTGGCGCGAGCTAGTTTTTATACAACCGATAAAAAGCGTTTCGGCCAGAAGGTGTCACATTCACCGAGATGATGGAGCCGTTGGTTTGATATTGCGACGAGGGAACCGCAGTCCACGCAGGCGGTTCGAGATTGGTGGCGGTCTGCAAAATCCAGGCGGAATAATTGGCCGGCCAGGAGACGATTCTTGTGTTGTCCGTAACGGTGAAAGACAGCGTGGGCATCAGCGGCGTTTGCGACAGCACCAGGACACTGTATGGCCCGATGGCAAGCGTGGCGGACGGGCTTCCGCCGGACGCGATGACAAGATTGGTGCCGATGTTTGAAAAATCGCCGCCGTAATTCGTCGAGTCGCTGTTGAAATGAACATACCAATTGCCGGCGCGCGGGAAGGGCAGGGGATAACTGGCGCGGGCTGTGCCGGCAAGATTGGCGACCACCACGACATCCTGCGTCGGACTGCTGCTTTGCCAGCGGCGATAGGCGAGAAGTTGGTTGCCATTGTCCTGCTTGAGAAAACTGATTTGATCGCCTTTCAAGCCGATGACGCCGCCGTCGCCATTCCGGCGCAGGCCAATCATGTCGCGGTAACATTTCACGATGGCGCTGTAAATGTTTGTCTTGGTCCAGTCCACGGGCCGGCTGGTGCTGAACTGCTGGTTCTCCAGCATTTCCTGTCCCTGAAAAATCATCGGCACACCCGGCGCGGTGAAGGTGAGCGCCGCGCCCAGCAGCGAAAGTTTTCGCGCGCGATAGCTGTTCGGCGTGACGGGATCAATCGCCGTCACGAGCCGCGTGCCGTTGTTCAAATCGCCGACGACATCGTGCGATTCGAGGAAGGCGACGCGATCGAAGCCGGCCGCGCCGCCGAAACGCACGTTGTTGGCAAGGTCGTAGGCAAGGGCATTCAGGTCGCGGTTGGCATCCACGGTGTTCGTCAGGATAGGCGTGACGGCACCGGGATACGAGGTGTCCCAAGTGCTGTCGAAACCGTAGCTCGTCACGTCCTCGGCGATGGAGATTTTGCCGGAATAGTTGGTGTGGATAAACGTGTTGATGTTGGTGATCAGCGTGGAGGCTTCAGGGATGAACGTGCTGCCGGCATACATCATCGTGCCAGGCGTGTCCCAGCGGAAACCGTCCACGTGACATTCCTCAAGCCACATCTGAAAATTTTGCTGGATGAAATCGCGCACTTGCTGGCGGCTGTAATTGGGCCGCGAACCCCACGGCGTGCAGCATTGCGGCGAGTTCTGGTAAAAATAAATTCCGCCGCCGCTGGCACCGCCATCCCCCCCGTCGAAATCCCACATGTCCAAATCCGTCGGGCCGTAATGATTGTGAATCACGTCCAGGAACACCGCCAGTCCGCGCGCATGACACGCCTTCACAAACGTCTTCAACCCGTCCGGCCCGCCGTAGCTGTTGCTGTCCGCCGCGAAAATGTCGGCGGGATTGTAACCCCAGCTGGTCGTGCCGGGGAACTCGGCGATGGGGAGAATTTCCACCGCGCTCACGCCGAGATTTTTTAAATAATCCAGCCGGTTCGTCGCGTCCGTGAATTTCCCCTGCAGTCCGCTGCCGGAATTCGGATTGTAAAACGTGCCGATGTGCAGCTCGTAAATCACGAGGTCGTTCAACGCCGGCGAGACGGGCGCATCGTTCGTCCAGTTGAATGCGGTCGGGTCGTAGATGATGTCGTTGCCGCCGGAGCCGGTGCTGGAACTGACGACTTTCCGCGCCCGCGGGTCGTGCCGCCAGACGTTGGTGCCGCTGATGTAGCCGCTGCCGCCGGTGAAATTGAGGTAATATTTATATTGCTGGCCAACCGACGCGCTCGTCACGTCTGCCGACCAGTTGCCGTTCCAGACGCCGTTCGTCAATTCTTTGCCCAGCGGCGTAGCGGTCTGGGACCAACTGTTGAACTGTCCCGGAACGAAAACGCTCGTCGCATCCGGTGCCCAGACGCGGAAAGTCACGCCGGTTCCCATGGCGTCGTGATAAGGCGTCGAACCCCAGCCCGCCCGGCTGGATTGGGCCGGCGACGAAGCCGCCGCAACCAACATGGCGAGCAGAAGGGCGAGGCGGCGGCAGTCAAAAAGCAACATCGTGAGACAATGCCACAATTTGATTTGACGCTCAATGGCATGAATGTGTGAAAGAATTGGCCCGGCAATCCTGCGGCGGGCTTCCGCCTTGCGATGGACGTTGGCATTTCTTAAATTTCCACGTGCTCGACATCAAATTGATTCGCGAAAAAACCGATTTCGTCCGCGCGCGCCTCGCCACGCGCGGGGCAGGGGACGAGGCGAAAATTGACGAACTGCTCAAACTCGACGAGCAGCGCCGGAAGATTCTGGTTGAAGTTGAAGCGTTCAAATCCCAGCGCAACCGCGTGTCAAAGGAGATCGGCGCACTCATGGGCCAGAAGAAATTCGCCGAGGCCGAAGCAAAGAAGGCCGAGACGAAAGATCTGGGCGAGAAGATTACCGCGCTCGACAAACAGGCGGCGGAGAGCGAGACGGCGCGCGATGCGCTGATGTTGCAACTGCCAAATCTGCCGCACGAGTCAGTGCCGCTCGGCAAGACGACCGAGGACAACCCCGAAGTGCGCGTTCATGGCGCGAAAGTGGATTTTAGTTTCAAGCCCAAGTCGCACGTCGAATTGTGCGAGTCGTTGAAGCTCGTGGATTTTGCCCGCGCCGCGAAACTTTCCGGCAGCGGCTTTCTGCTTTACACGAACTGGGGCGCGCGGCTGGAACGGGCGTTGATTCAGTTTCTGCTCGATTTGCACATCACGGAACATGGCTACACGGAAGTCGCGCCGCCGCTGATGGTCGGCGAGCAATGTCTGGTCGGCGTCGGCCAGTTCCCAAAATTCAAAGACCAGTATTACGGCGTGGCCGAAGGTGACGACGCAAAAAATCTCGGCAAACTTTATTTAATTCCCACGGCGGAAACTCCGGTCGCGAATATTCATCGCGAAGAAATTCTGGCGGAAAAGCAACTGCCGATCCGTTACTGCGCTTACACGCCTTGTTTTCGCGGCGAGGCGGGCGCGGCGGGCGTCGACACGCGCGGCATGATTCGCGTGCATCAGTTCGACAAGGTAGAACTGATTAAAATCGTGAAGCCGGAGAACGGTTACGACGAACTGGAAAAGATGGTCGGCAACGCAGAAAAAGTTTTGCAACTGCTCGGCCTGCATTATCGCGTCATCATGCTTTGCACGGGCGACATGGGGTACA